>QEUY01000178.1 GCA_003577365.1 Chloroflexota bacterium
CCTCCCCTTTGGCTCTTCGCCGGCTTTTCACAGGCCGCGGCGCCGAGCAACTCTGTCCATCACACCGGCGATCCGGCGGCACGCAGCCGCAGATCGAGCACCTCCGCCAGCCGCGCAAGCTGGATCGGCTTGCCCACAAAATCGTCCACCCCTGCGGCCAGACAGCGCTCTTGGTCCCCTGGCATTACCTGGGCGGTCATGGCGATGATAGGGACGTGCGCCAGCCCCGGCTCGCTGCGGATGCGCCGCGTCGCCTCCAGCCCATCCATCTCCGGCATCTGCACATCCATCAGGATCAGGTCGGGCCGGTGCAGCCTGGCCTGGTCGATCGCGTCTTTGCCGGTCTTGGCGATCAGCAGCCGGTAGTGCAGGGTCTCCAGATATTGGGAGAGCGCGGCAATGTTGGCATCGTTGTCTTCGGCCAACAGCACCAACGGGCCGTGGCCGCCGGTCGCCGCCGGCAGATCGTCTGATGTACCGGCAGCGGCGTCGCAGACCACCGGCGCTGAGCCGGCAGCTTCCTCCCCACAGAGGGTCTGGCTAGGAGCGTGCAACTCCTCCCCGCCCGCTTCCTGACGCCGCCAGGGCAGCGCCAGCGTGAAACGGCTGCCGCGGCCGACTTCGCTTTCGACCGTGATGCGCCCGCCGTGCATCTGGGCCATGCGATGCACCAAGACCAGCCCTAGCCCCGTGCCGCCATACTGCCGGGTATGGCCGCTGTCAAGCTGGACAAAGGGCTGGAAGAGATGGCGTAAATCGTCGGCGGCAATGCCGATGCCCGTGTCCCATACCACAAAATGGACGGCGTCGTCCGTGCCGTCGGCCGCGCTGCCGGCGACCCCGGTGACTTCTAGCCCGATAGCGCCGCCGGCGGGCGTAAACTTGACCGCATTGCCGAGCAGGTTGACCAACATCTGTTTCAGACGGCGTTCGTCGGCCTGGATCATGCCCACACGCGGGTCAATCGTCAAACTGACCTGCAGTTCTTTCTTGTTGGCCATGGCCGCCACCAGCCGCATGCTCGCCTGACAGACCGTCTCCACCGGACAGGGGGCCAGCTCGACGGTGAGCTTGCCCGCATCCATTTTAGCCACGTCGAGGATGTCGTTGATCAGCATGAGCAGGTGATGGCCGCTCTCTTCGATGCCGCTGACGGCGCGCATCTGGCGCTCGTTTAGGCTGCCGGTCAACTGTTTGCGCAGGATTTCGGCAAAGAGCAGGATCGAGTTCAAGGGCGTGCGCAGCTCGTGGTTGATGGTCGCCAAAAACTCATCCTTGGCATGGGCGGCGTGGGTCAACTCGGCGTTGGCCAAGCGCAGCTCCACCGTACTTTCCGCCACGCGCCGCGCCAGCGAGGCGCGCTCCTCGGCCAGCGCCTGTTCCGCCGCCTTGCGCCGCTGCTCGTTGCGATGCGCCAAGATCAGTTGGGCGCAGGTCGACAGCGCGGGCTGCAGCAAACCCAGTATATCCGGCAGAAAGCCGCCCGTACAATCGGCCAAGGCCAGCACCCCCACCACGGTCTCGCCGATTGAGATCGGCAGCCCCAACAGCCGGGGGAAAGTCTCGCGCCCGGCCCCGGCGAAGGGTGGGTCGCTGGCGGGTTTGCCCGTGGCCAGCACGCGGTCGACAAGCGTGATCCAGGCAGGGTCGGCGCCGTCGGGATACGCGCCGGCCAAGGCGTGAATCTGGCAGGTGGAGGGGGCAGCCGGGGACTCGATCTGCTCGCCGATCAGACCGCCGGCGCTCTGGGTGATCGTGAGCAGCGAGGCCAGCAGATCGTGCAAGACCGCGCCCAGCGCGACACCCGATACAAAGCGCAGTTGCGCTTCGCCCAGGGCCACCAGCAGCGCATTGGACTGGCGCAAATGGGCCTCGACGCGCTTGCGCTCGGCCATCTCTCGATAGAGCAGCGAGTAATACTGTGTCTTGCGCTCGGCTGCTTGGGAGGCCGCACTCTCCGCCCAGTGCGCTTCCGACCGCGCCGGGCTGGTCACTCCATGCGTCATATCTCCAAGCCTCATTTTCTACCCTCACGGTGGAGCACGTTCACGCACAGCGTAATGAGCGCGCTAGGGGGACTATCGCTTCTGGCGCGCTTTTCAGCATAACCACTCATGCCGGATCAGCCAGCGGCGCATTGGCGCAAACTATCTACGACAAATGACATAGAACAGGGAGACAAAAGGGCGTTGTCGATTTGGCGGCGCTGTGACAAAAGTATAGGTGGAATCTTGTACAGGTCGTGGGCCTGTTGCGTGTGTGGAAACAAGGAGCCGTCTATGTTGCCACAGCTTGACCGCCCGATTTTACCACAATTCTTATCGTTACACCGGTCCCGCCTCATCCGCTATTTTCTGGTGCTAGTCTGGCTGATCCCTTGGACGCCGGCGGCCGCGACGCCAATGGCCGCGACGCCAACTGGCGCGCTGTCGATCGGTACGGGCCAATCGGCGCTGCCGGTTCACCCTGAACTGCTGGCGCTCGCCGCGCAAGCGCCGCAGATGACGGCGCCCGTCATCGTGCAGACGCTGGGCGACGATACGGCGGTGGAGAAGCAGATCGCACGCTTGGGCGGCGTGGTGACCCAACGCCTGAACATTATCCACTCGCTGGCCGTCGAACTCCCGGCAGGGGCGGTTGCCGAACTGGGGCGCACCCCCGGCGTGCGCTGGATCAGCCTCGACGCCCCGGTAGAGAGCCATACAAGCTCCGCCCATATCCGCTACTATCTGCAAGGCAACCCGCCCGGCGTCGATACAGCGGCGCAGGCGACCCTGCCCATGACCGAGACTGTGCCCACAGCCTCCCGTCTCCCCAACTATGATCAGGATCGGGACAGCGCGCCGGGGCTGCTCATCCGGCGCGGGGGGACAGTCGACAGCGATGCGGCCAGCGGCCAGGTGCAGCGCTGGCGGCTTGGCCCCTTCAACACCGATATGCGGCTCTCCGGCAGCAGCTTTGTCCAGCTCTACGCCGCCATGAAGGACTTTGCGCCGGGCAAACGCGGCAAGCTCTGGGCCTATATCTATCAGGTCGACGTCAACGGCCAGCGCCAGGAACTGATCGCGACCGGCTCGCTGAGCCGCACCTGGCGGAGCAGTTGGCAGACGGCCAAGATCAAATTCGACAACGTCGACGTGTTGGTGGACGAGGGCCACTCGCTTGAACTCGTCGTGACGGTGGATGCCACCTCGGAAGACGACATGTGGCTGGCCTTTGGCACACGGTCGCAGCCCGCAGCCTATCGGGCCAACCTGCAGGACGCGCTGCTTTCGGCCAAAAATTTCTATCTGGTCAACTACCCGGTAAATGTGGAAGGCGACACCGAGTCGCACCCCATCCTGCCCGTGCGCGCCCGCAAGCCGAAAAACTTCACCCTGCCCAACTTTGACACCGACCGCGACGGCGGGCCAGGCATCGTCATCAAGCGCGGCGGCACCATTACCAGCTCCGACACCAGCGGCAAGATCCAGCGCTGGCGCATCAGCCCGTTCCAAGCCGACACGCAGATTGGCCCCAATGTCGAGTTTGAACTCTATGCGGCGACCAAATCGTTCCACAAAAACAAGTTCGCCAAACTCTGGGCCTATCTGATCCACCGCGACGCCGAGGGGCGATTGGTCCACGTCTTGGGCAGCGGATCGGTAGAGGCCGAGGACTGGGGCGAAACCTGGCAGCAGAAGACCATCGCCTTCAACAACTCGACCTATGCCTTTCCGGCAGGGCATCAACTGGAGATTGCGCTGACCGTAGACGACACCTCCGAGCGCTCGATGTGGCTCGCCTATGGGTCAGGGTTGTACCCGGCCCAGCTCAAGGGCGAGTTCTGGGCGCTCTTGCCCCAGGTCTTTCTAGACACCATCGGGGCGCGCACGGTGTGGGACAAGGGCTATGAGGGGCGCGGGGTGCGTGTAGCGGTCATCGACAGCGGCATCCAGCCCGACATGCCCGACTTTGTGCGCGAAAGCGGCGAAGGCCCCGACTCGCGCATCATCCACAGCGAAGGCATCGGTACAAACCCCAACGACGAGTTCGGCCACGGCACCTTTGTAGCGGGCGTCATCGGCAGCAATGGCTCGGCCAGCGGCGGCTATTACAAGGGCGTTGCGCCCGAGGTAGACCTGATCAACGTGCGCGTCAGCGACGCCTGGGGCGGCGCCTATGAGTCCACCGTCGTGGCCGCGATCCAGTGGGTGTTGGAGCATAAAGACGAATACAACATCCGCGTGGTGAACCTCTCGCTCAACAGCAGCACCCTGCAGCCCTATCACCAAAGCCCGCTGGATGCCGCGGTCGAAGTGCTCTGGTTCAATGGGATTGTCGTAGTCGTCTCTGCCGGCAACAACGGCGGCGCCGAGCCGGGGGTCATCTATCCTCCCGCCAACGACCCCTTTGTGATCGCGGTCGGCTCGACCGACGATATGGAGACGGCAACGCCCAATGACGACGTGCTGGCCGCCGATTATTCGGTCTTTGGCGTCACCGGCGAAGGCTTCTTCCGCCCCGACATCGCCGCGCCGGGTTCCTATATTATCTCGACCCTGGCCGACGCCTCCAATTTCAAGAACATGTTCCCCTACTACCACCGTGGGGTAATGGACCCCAGCGGCAACCTGGTCAAGCTCAACTTCCAGGCGTCAGGCACGTCCATCTCCAGCGGCATGGTAGCGGGCGCGGCGGCGCTGCTCCTCCAGGCGCGGCCCGACCTCAACCCCGACCAGGTAAAGTATCTGCTGACGGCCAGCGCCACCCCCATCGCCGACGAAGCCGGGGCGGGCGCGGGCAGCCTCAACGTGGCTAAGGCCCTGGAGCTGGCGCTCGCCTATGGCGACAACCCGATCCCGTCCGCCAACACCGGCCAGCCCGTCAGCCAACTGCTGACCACCGGCAGCGAGCCGATCCAGTGGAACAGCGTCAACTGGAACAGTGTCAACTGGAACTCGGTCAACTGGAACAGTGTCAACTGGAACTCGGTCAACTGGAACAGCACCGCCCAGGATGGGGCAGCCACGGCCAACGCGCCAACAGCCAGCAACATCCCGGTGGGCGTCGGCCACACCCTGCGCCCACCCATGGCGCTGGAAAACGACGAACTGCCGAGCGAGGATCTGCCCACCGCCCCAGAGCCGGAGCAGCCCGAAGAACCGGAACAGCCGGAAGAGCCCGAAAAACCCGAAGAGCCGGAAAAACCCGGAACCGATCCCGGCCCTGGTACGTCTACAAAGGACATCTACCTGCCGGTGCTGCGGCAGTAAGGGAGCCGGCGGCCCCGATCCTGGGGCTGTATTCGACGGCCAAGCTTGAGAGAGGCAATTCACATGGGCCAACAACTGGGCGACGCGGACGTCCTCAAGACGATCTTGGTGGTGGAGGATGACCGGGTCGCCCGGTCGGCCCTAGAGGATATCTTCGACCTGTTGGGCTATCGCAGCCTCCTGGCCCAGGATGGCGAGGAGGCGCTGCGCCTCTATACCGAGCACGCCGGCACGATCGACCTGGTCTTGAGCGACCTGCGCATGCCCAAGATGGACGGCATTGAGCTGGCCCGCCGCCTGACGGCGCTCGACCCCCAGGTCAAAGTCGTCTTGTCCACCGGCTATGCCTCCGAAGACCAGCGCCAGGCCTTGACCGGCGCCAAGATCGACGGTTGGATCCAGAAGCCCTATTCGCTCGAACAGTTGACGGCGCTGCTCGACCAACTGCTCGGCGCTTAGCGCGCCCCGGCGGGCGGCTCCGGCTCGTCGAGATAGCCGCCCATCTCGGCCTGGGCCAGCACGGCACGGATCGTCTCGACCAGCGCCTGGGCCGAGGCCGCGCTCAACTCCACGGCCACGCGCGCGCCCGGCCCCTGCGCTTCGTCCACAAAATCAATGTTGAGCGCATGTTCCAACCGTGCATAAAACGGGTGGTCGTAGGAGACATTGGCCTGGCGCACGGTAAACCAGCCCGCTGCACCCTTGCCACAGCCGTCAATCGCCACCTGCTCCACAATCATCGTGCACATGCGTGTTCCTCCCCCGCATTCTTTACGGCAAATTACCCAGACAAGGCAATCCAAACTGCGAGCTTGTGCCATGGGCCAAGCGCGCGCCGCAAGCGGCGTCGGAAAGCGCAAATGCGCTTTCCGGCTTCTCTCTTCTGGCCTCTGCGTCCTCTGCGCCCTTTGCGGTGTAGAGCTCCCCGCGCTCAGCTCAGATGCTGCGCCAAAAAGGCAAAGATCTTCTGCCACCCATCCACCGCCTGTTCTTGACGATAGGCAGGCCGGTCATAGTAGAAAAAGCCGTGCCCGGCGTTGGGATACATATGGAACTCATAGCGTTTGCCATGCCGCTTGAGTTCGGCCTCATGCTGCGTCACCTGCGCCGGGGTGGGGCTGCGGTCTTCTTCGCCAAACAGCCCCAGCAGCGGGCAGGCGAGGTCGGCGGTATAGTCGATCGGCGCCACCGGCTGTTTGGGCGAAAGCTCCTCCGGCGACATCACCACGCGGCCCCCCCAGCAGTCCACTGCCGCGTCAAAGCCCGGCACGCGGCAGGCCGCCAGATAGGCATGGCGACCGCCCGAACAGGTGCCAAAGATGCCCACCTTGCCGTTGCTGTAGGGCTGGGTGCGCAGGAACTTGAGCGCCCCGGTCAGGTCGCCCATCACCTGGCCGTCGGGCACGCCCTTGTCGGCGCGCACCTTGGCCGCTACATCTTCGGGCGTGCCATGGCCGGCGCGAAAATAGAGGTTGGGCGAGAGCGCGGCATAGCCGTGATGGGCAAACTTGCGTGTCGCCTCACGATACCATTCATCCCAGCCGGGTGCATGATGCACCAGCACCATGCTGGGGAAAGGGCCGGGGCCAAGCGGGCGCGCAAAGTAGGCGTTGATCGCCTCGCCGCCCGCGCCTTGGATCATCGCCGTCTCAGCGATCATCCCTTCATACATGTCTGTCTGATACATGGCGCAGCCTGATCTCCTTCTATGATGTTCGCGATTGCACTGGGCGCTATGAGCGGCCTGGCTCCTCAATTGGCTTGCCGTAGATAATTTCATTGCGCACCCAAATCATGGTTCCGCGCAGTTCAGCAGGCAGTTCGTCCAGATTGCGCGGCGCGGGGCCGGAGAGATATGCGCCATCGACGGCAAAGCGCGAACCG
>QEUY01000179.1:0-386 GCA_003577365.1 Chloroflexota bacterium
GCTTGGGCCTTGGCCGAACGAAAGCCCGTCACCGGCTGTCCATCCAGCGCCACCTCCGCGGCGCCCAGCGTTCGAAGCACAAGGGTTGGCATGATGCTGGTCGTTTCGTGCGTCTAGCTTTGGGACGGGCGTAACGGCGCGGCTGGGAGTCTCTCTACAACCGGAGCGTTACGGCTCCGGGTGAGACGCTGCCGCGGCGACCGCCATTATACCGTATCTCCAGTTCCGGCTCAATTCACCTGCGGGCGATCTGGTCACAGGCTGACGCAGCGTGACCAGGCGCAGCAAGCTGGTCACGTCACGGTCACCCATTTGTCACATCGCGGTCACGATCTGGTCACGCTGGGCTGCTATGCTGTGCTTAGAACGTCGACGCGGCACGCCGA
>QEUY01000179.1:400-7537 GCA_003577365.1 Chloroflexota bacterium
CCAAGAAGATCATAACCCAAGAACAGAGCGGCCCACGCGCCACACCGCGCCCAAGCGAGGACAGCATGAAATTGCTCGCCGAGTTTGCCCTCTATCCCCAAGATGCGCCCGACTGGTGTTGGGCCGCGGTCGTGCAGATGCTCCAGCACCACTATCTACCGCGCCGCCAGTCGCAGGCCGAGATCATCCGCCACTGCCGTGGCAGCCTGAACAGCGGCAGCGTCGACCCTGGCGAATTCGGCTGCGCCACCCACCACCGGGCGCGGCGGATGTGCCTCTGCGCCAACCCCTGTCTCGAAGGGCTGGTCTGGCAGGTCACCGGTCGCAATCGCGCCCTCAGTTGGGCGATGCTCTGCGCCGAGCTAGACGCCGGCAGACCGGTGGTCATCATCTGGGAGAGCCACTCGGTGGTCTGCATTGGCTATGACCCGGTGGGCCGGGTGTTGGTGACCTACAACCCGCTGCCGGTGGGCCGCGGCAGGACCGAGGCGCTGCCCTATCTCGACTATGTCAATCTGTTCAACAGCGAATCCTGGTACGGCATCCAGCCCGCACCGCGCCCACAGTAGTCGCGCCCACAGGAATCGCGCCGGCAATCGTCATCTCGCGGCCACGCCACGCCGCAGCGATTTCACACAGGGGAGATCACCATGACTCTACCGTCCGCCTTGCCGCCCAGTGCATCGTCTAGCGCACCGTCCACTTCCAAACGAGCGCCGCTCTCTCGGCACAACGCACGCATCCTGATCGTCGATGCCGAACCGCGCATAGCCGACTTGCTGCGGCTCTCCTTTTCGCAGTTGGGTCACGGCGTCACCCCCTGCGGCAGCGCCAAACGCGCCCTGCACCTGCTCCAACTCGACCTGAAAGAGCCGTTCGAACTCATCATCCTCGACCTGGTCTTGCCCGACATGGATGGGCTGGAATTGATCCGGCAGATCCGCCGGCGCTGCGACCTCCCGATCCTGGTGCTGTCGGCGCTCTCCAGCCCAAAGGATATTGTCGACGCACTGGATCAAGGCGCAGACAGCTACGTCTGCAAACCGGTCGCCTTTGTGGAACTAGAGGCGGAGGTGCAAGCGTTGTTGCGCCGTGTCTATCATTTCAACTGCAGCCCAGGCCGCGCCCAGCCTGCCCACGGCGATATCCGGCTGCACCCGGAGCGCCGTCTGGTCACGGTCGGGGCGCGCACGGTGCGCCTCAGCACCACCGAATACCGGCTGATGCGGTTGCTCTTGGCGCAGCCCAACCGCCCCGTCCACAAGCGCGAAATGCTGCGCCAAGTGTGGGGCTGCGCCATGACCGAGCCGACCAACGTCGTCGAACTGGCGATCGCGCGGCTGCGCCGCAAGATCGAAGACGACCCGTCGCAGCCCACGCGCCTGATCACCGTGCGCTCCGTCGGCTACCAACTGTGCGTGTCTTTGCCGGCTGCCGCTGTACCGCCGGCTACCATACCGCCCGCCGGGCGCGAACAGGCGGAAGCGCCGGTGACCGGCCATCCCGCCGGGAGCGGCGGAAGCGGTTTCCCATTGTTGCCGAGTGTCCCGAAGTGGCACTTGATGGCATAACTCCTCGCTCGCTCCTCTTTGAGTTCCCCATGGCATACTCTCCAGTCCTTGGTGAAGAGCGGCGCCTCTCGCCACCCTTCACCAAGGAATACCCCCGCCAGACCCCCTGCCGGAATAATCCGTGGCTGACCGTTTATAGGTTCATAGTCTGAAAAGCAGAGACCCCCCCGGATGCTAACCGCGCCAATCGGCGTCTGGAATGGCGGCGCCGGCAAACCCGGAGGAAGGTCATGCTACGCAATCGTCGCTTTCAACAATCATCGCTTACAACAGAGGGAGAGCAAGATCATGAGCGCATACGAGGAACCCACCAACGATCAGCTGGACCAACTGGTTGGCCGCGCTCTGGCGGACGCGGATTTTCGTCAGCGGCTGCTTGCCGACCCGGCCGGCGCTGCGACCGAACTTGGGATCACACTCTTGCAGGAACAGATCGACCATATTGTGGAGCTCAGACAGTCTATTGGACCGGCGCTGAACCACTTGGCCCAGGGCATGAGTGCGCTGCTCGGAATACGCGACGTCGACCGCTGGTAGGGCTAAGGGCCGGGTGACGGCCCCAGCAGGTAATCGACATAGAACTTAACCCCCTCTTGCAGCGCGACCAGGATCAACGGGATCAAGGCGGCGAGCACCGCGCGCAGCGTACTGGCCCACGTCTTGAACGGCCAGTTCGGGGCATCCCAAATATGCTTGCGCAGCCTCGTCAGCTTCTCGGTGCGCTCGGATAGGTCGTCAAGCTCCGCCTTCTCAAAGCGGCTGCCGTCGAGCAGGGTATCCTGCACCTCGCGAAACTGGTCATGGATTTTGGCAAGCATCTCTTGTTTCGCCGTCTGCATCTGCCGGTGAACCCCCCACAGCGGGATGACCAGGGCGAGCAGGCTGCCCAAGGATGCGAGGATCACCACCAGATATTCGTCAAGGGCGCTGGGTCTGCCCAGCGGCACCACCAGCAGCAGGATCAAGCCGACCAGTGTGAGGCTGTACTGTAGAGCCAACCGGCCAAAAGGCAGCAGCGCGTAGGGGTCGAGCACATTGATCAGCAGCGGTTTTTGAGCCAGACGATATAGCCCAACGCTAAAGCGCGCGCAGAGATAGACGATGTAGAGCAACAGCCAACCCAGCATCATCAGCGTGCCAAGGATAAACCCGGCGGCAAGCGGTTCGGGCGGCAAGGTCTGCGCCATGGCCAAGGGAAGCGTCATGCCCTGGACGACGTAGAGACCGATATTGAGACTCAGGACGAGCGCCAAGAGCAGGAACGCATCTGGGCGCGGGACCGCAAGCGTCCACCGCAGATGCGCCTCGTACTGGGCGTCGTCGACCCGGACGACCGGACGCAGTTGCACCAATGCGCGCGCCGTGCTGTTTCTCAAGATGCGCAGCGACGTCGCCAGATAGACAAGTAGCAAAGGCAGCACCACGCGTTTGGGAAAAATGGCGGATTCGCTGCTCAAGGCCGGATCATAGCGGCTGTAGATCACCATCTGCTGCGCCACCCCCATCACGCCTAGACCCACCACCAGCCAGCCATAGGAAACCGGCGCGCGCCCGCGCAGCCCGGCCCGCCAACGACGGTCTATTTCTGTAAGCAGGATGGAGGAGATGGCCCGCAACGGTCGCCACGCCGGCAGAGGAAGCAGCCGAACACGGCGTTGGGACTGGAGATCGTCCCCCTGTTCCAGCGGATCTTGCGATGACGGCATAGACAGACCCAGGGAGGAACCATGCTACACTCATGGGGCAGCG
Organism: Chloroflexota bacterium; assembly: GCA_003577365.1. Lineage (GTDB taxonomy): Bacteria > Chloroflexota > Anaerolineae > Caldilineales > Caldilineaceae > QEUY01. The sequence goes on from QEUY01000179.1 coordinate 3,721, forward strand.
CATACGCGGGGATGATGCCATTATCGCGCGATTGCCCTGCTTGTCAACGGGGCATCTTTGGTGCACTTGCACAGATTGAGGACACCTCCGGCCCGATTTACATTCCGGACCGGCAATGGTATGATAGGCGCACCGGATGCCTCCCACCCGTTGCCGTCTCACGCTCATCTCATTTCCCGTGGCACATATCTATTCCGTCTCAACAGATTCGTCTCAACAGACCGAAGGAGCTTGAGCAATGCATGCGAACGAGTCCAAAGTCTCCCGCCGCGCCTTTCTCAAAACGACCGGAGCTGTCGGCGCCATGGCCCTCTTGGCTGCCTGCGCGCCGGTGGCCGCGCCGGGCGGCGGCGCCGCCCCTGCCGAGGAAGCCAAGAGCCTGACGGTTTGGGCTTTCCGTTCCTTTGCGCCGCCCGCCGACGATGTCCTGTTGGGTCAAATTGACACCTGGGGCAAAGAGAACAACGTCGACCTTGAGGTCGTGGCCGAGATCGAAGTCCCCACCATGAATGACCGGCTGATGGCCGCCATCGAGTCCAAGGTGCTGCCCGACATGTCGGCCATCGCCGGCGGGCGCGTGGCGCTCCACTATCCGGCCAATGTCTTTGCCGATGTCTCCGGCCTCTATGCCGAACTCGACGGCGAGTACGGCGGCTTCTTCCCCGCCGCGGCACAGGTCGCTACCATCGACGGCAAACAGTGGGTCATCCCCGCGCTGACCGACACCTCGTTGATGTACTACCGCATGGATATCCTGGACGAGAAGGGGCTGGCGCTTCCCGCCACCTGGGACGAGTACGCCGCCACCATGCTGGAGGCACAAAACCCGCCCGACACCTACGGCGTGGGCATTGCGCTCAACAAGGCCGCCACCGATGCGCAGGGCACCTTCACCATGATGCTCTATAGCTTCGGCGGGACCTACACCGACGAATCGGGCGAGAATATCACGATCAACTCGCAAGAGACGCGCGACTGGCTCAACTTCGTCGTCAATATGTACAACTCCGGCGTCTTCCCGCCCGACGCCTTTGAGTGGGACAACGCCTCGAACAACGCCGCCTATCAGGAAGAGCGCGCCATCTCGATCAACAACCCGGCCAGCGTTTTGGTCTGGCTGGTCGACAACAAACCCGAGCTGGCCGAAGCCTCGGCGATCCAGAGCTTGCCGGCAGGCCCGGCGGGGAACTTCGCCTCGGCGGGCACGCGCTTCGCCTGGGGCATCTTCAATACCTCGCCGGCGGACAAGCAGGAACTCTCCAAGGACTTGATCCGCTACCTCATGGCCCCCGAACAATATGAGCCGTGGATCGAGAAGGCGTTCGCCGCGCCGTCGCTCGCCAAATATGAAGAGATGGCGATCTGGGACGACCCGAAGCGCGCCGGCTTCCTGCAGGGCGCCAAGAACGGCGTGCTCGCCGGCTGGCCTGGCCCGCTGACCCCTGCCTTCTCCGAGTTTGACGCGGCCACGCCCGCCACCGCCATGGTGCTGCGCGTCATCGTCGACGGCTGGAGTGTAGACGAAGCGGTCGAGGAAGCCGAGCAGCTCGGCAAGGACATCTACGCCAAGTACGCCTAAGAGTCGCGCGGCAGGGCGTATCCACCGGCCAACCCCGGATATGCCCTGCCGCTCCCCGCGCGTTTCCGGGAGCTTGCCCAATGAATGTGGACATCAAACTGGCAGCGCCTACTCGCCCGGCGGTGGCCCGCCCCGCCCGCCGGCGTGAAGCGTATCAGGGCTATCTCCTGGTGCTGCCCATCATTTTGCTCTTTGCCGCGCTCGTCGTCTACCCCTTCTTCAACGCCATCTGGCTCAGCCTGACCGACAAGGTTATCGGCGTCGAGGGCAAATTTGTCGGGCTTGCCAACTATGCCTGGCTGCTCAAATGGCCCGACTTCGAGCGCATGTTTTTCAACACCTGGGTGATCGCCATTGTCGGCGTCGCCCTCAAATTTGTCGTCGGCATGGTGGGCGCGCTGCTGCTCAACGTGCCGTTCCGCGGCCGCGCGCTGATGCGCGGCATCTTTATGCTGCCCTGGGCGCTGCCCACCTTTGTCGCCACCCTGACCTGGCGCTGGCTGTACGACGGCCGCAACGGCGTCTTTAACAACATCCTCATGCGCACCGGCCTCACCGACACGCCGATCTCATTTCTGGGCAGCGCCAATTTCGCCCTGTGGGCCATTATCATCCTCGTCGTCTGGAAGGGCTTCCCCTTCTTCACCATCTCCTATCTGGCCGGGATGCAGGGCATCCCCACCGAGCAATACGAGGCGGCGCGTGTCGACGGCGCCAGCAATTGGCAGCAGTTCTTCTACATCACGCTGCCCAGCCTGCGCCACGTGATCATGATCACCTGTCTGCTCTCGCTGATCTGGACCTCCAACACCTTCGAGATGGTCTATCTGCTCACCGGCGGCGGGCCTTCTAACCGCACGCAAGTCTTCACCGTCCTCGCCTACCATTTGGGCGTCCAAAACATGCGCATCGGCGAAGCCGCCGCCGTGCCCATGATGTTCTTCCCCCTCCTGCTGGGGTTGATCGTCATCGTCTCACGCTATATGCTCCAGGAGGAAGCCTAAGATGAGTCGCTCCGGCATCAGCTATCTCTGGCAGCGGCGCATTGGGCGCTTCTTCTTCTGGGTCGCGCTGCTGATCTATCTGGTCTGGGTGCTCTTCCCCTTCTACTGGCAGATCGCCACCTCCTTGCGCCCCGACGCCGAGATGTATGGCAAGCAAGTGTCGCTCATCCCCCAGACGTTCATCCTGGACCATTACCGCACCGAACTGGACCGCTTTCAGTTTGGCGTGCGGCTGCGCAACAGCATCGTCGTCGCCACCAGCACCACCATCCTGACGCTGATCATCAGTTCGCTGGGCGCGTTCAGCGTCACGCGCATGCGCTACCAGGGCCGCGGGGCGCTGGCCCGCTCGATCCTGCTGGTCTATCTGATCCCAGGCTCGCTGCTCTTTATCCCGCTCTACATCATCATGTACAACATCGGGCTGGCGAACACGCTCTACTCGCTGATCATCACCTATCTCACCTTCAGCGTCCCCTTCTGTACCTGGATGCTCATGGGCTACTTCCGCGGCATCCCCATCGATATGGAAGAGGCGGCCATGATCGACGGCTGCACGCGCTTGCAGACCTTCTATAAAATCCTGCTGCCCCTGGCTGGGCCGGGCATTGTCGCCGCCGGCATCTTCTCCTTCACCCTGGCCTGGAATGAATTTCTCTATGCGCTGGTCTTCATCACCAGCAGCAAACTACAGACCGTTCCCGTGGGGCTGGCGGCGCACATCGTCGCCGATATCTATATGTGGGGGCCGCTGATGGCCGGGGCGACCATGGCCGCCGTGCCGGTCGTCATCCTCTATATTGTCGCCCAGCGCGCCCTGGTGCAGGGTCTCTTTGCCGGGTCTGTGCGCGGCTAAGCGCGGTCTTCACCCGCATCCTGCGCCGGCCATGGCGTCTGCCGCGCAGTGGGTTCCGGCGGCTATCCTTTCCGTTTCACACTAGAAACCAAGCTTCATGCGCATCACGCAACTGGAAACCCTCATTGTCCAGCCGCGCTGGGTTATCCTCAAGATTCACACCGACGAGGGCTTGGTCGGCATCGGCGAGCCCACGCTGGAAAACCGCGCCCGCACCATCGTCACCGCCATCCGCGAGCTAGAACCGTACCTGATCGGCAAAGACCCGACGCGCGTCGGCCACCACTGGCAGGCCATGTACAAACATGCCTTCTATCGCGGCGGCCCGCTGCTCACCAGCGCGCTCTCCGGCGTGGACCAGGCGCTGTGGGACCTGGC
>QEUY01000180.1 GCA_003577365.1 Chloroflexota bacterium
TCGCGGTGGATGCGGCTCTCACTCACGCCAAAGATGATCTGTTCGGCGCGGTCCACCACCTCGTCCACATCCTGGCTTTCATCATAGGCCATTTCGGCGATCTTACCGGCGGCAGAGATCAGGCGGCGTAGGATGGCGGTGCGCTCGACGATGCGGGCGTAGTGATCGACATAGATGGCCGTGGGCGTGCCGGCGATCAGTTCGGTGAGATAGGCCGGCCCGCCGATCTCCTCCAAGCGCCCGCTGCGTTCTAGCTCGTCCACCAGGGTGACGAAATCGAGCGGCTCGTGGCGTTCGTTGAGGATGCTCATGGCCTCATAGATCCAGCCGTGGCGCTCGCGATAGAAGTCTTCGGCGCGCAGAAAGTTGGCGACCTTGATGATGGCGTCGGGGTCGATCATCAGCGCGCCCAGCACGGCGCGTTCGGCTTCTAGGTTGGCCGGTACACTTTTGAGGGGAGATGGGCTGTCGCCGTATCCATTTTGCTGGATCTCCACCGAGACCTCCTCGTTAACATGATTCACGCCGATCTATGCCGATACGCACCGCCGGCTGCGGATAAGATCGGGGATAAGCTGGGCAAAGGCTGTGGAAAAAGGGCCTAGGCGCAAAAACGGCGAAGCCGTCGAGGCGGCTCCGCCGTTCACAATAAACGACCGTGTGCGGAAGAGAGGCCGTCAGTTCCCCAACAGGCTGTCCAGGTCGAGTCCTTCCACAAAATCGGTGAAGACGCCCAGGTCTTCATCTTCCTCGTCGCCCTCTTCTTCGGCGGGCTTGGCGGGCTTGGCCACCACGCTTTCGGCCAGGCTGATCTCTTCTTCCGGCAGTAGACCCGCCTGGTCCATGACCTCTTCGGCGACGTAGACCGGGGCATTGACACGCACGCCTAGGGCGATGGCGTCGCTGGGGCGGCTGTCCACTTCGACGGTATCGCCGTCTACATCCAGCACAATGCGCGCGTAGTAAGTGTTCTTTTCCAGCCCGCTGATGACGATGTGCAGGACTTCGCCGCCCAGGGTTTCGATGACCGTCTTAAGCAGGTCGTGGGTCAACGGGCGCGGGGCGTCGATCCCCTGGAGCTGCAGGGTAATGGCATCGGCCTCGAAGGGGCCGATCCAGATGGGGAGAAAGCGGTTGCCGCTCTCTTCCTTAAGCACAACGATGCGGTGCTGCGACATCAAACTGACGCGGATGCTGTCAATGGTCACTTCGATCATTCTGTTCCATCTCCTGCCGGGCTTTGATCCTGCGCGACGCGTGGGCGCAATCCAAAGACAGCCGGCGCACAAAGCATGGCCCGAATTATAGCATAGGCTGTGGGGGCGTAGCAACACCTGCCATTTTCGTCACCTGAATGCGGTTTGTCAAGCGCCGATTTTTGCATTCCAGGGCAGGCGCGGCTATACTGGGAAGGTCACTAGACAGCAGTCGGCGGGGCGTAGCGCAGCTTGGCAGCGCGCATCGTTCGGGACGATGAGGTCGGAGGTTCAAATCCTCTCGCCCCGACTGCAAGACCGCATCACTCTGGTCATTCCAGGATGATGCGGTCTTTTTTAGGCTGAAGCGGTCTCCGGTTTGAAAGCATAGACCTCATCGTCCCGAATCTCGTCCTGAACGATGCACCGGAAGATCATGCTGAAAGCTGACCCCACAGCACCCCGCGCCCTTATGCCGCCCGGTGCCAGATTTCGGCCAGATGGTTGTTCAGGGTCGCATAACGCCCCTGGGCAACCGCCATGCGCACAAAGAGCTTGCGATAGCGTTTGCCGGGCAGCAGGCTTTGGAAGAACCAGCCCATTCGCCCCAAATTTACCTGGCGTTCGGCCCCCAGTGTGGCTTCGATGCCGGCCTCGGGCACGGAAGCTGCTTTGAGCGTAGCGCCGATTTGGGCGGAGACGGTCAGGGTCTTTTCCGGGGCGCTGCCCAGCTCGCGTGCAAGGTCGCGGCGCAGATGCTGTAGCTCGCGCTGCAGCTCAGGCGGGAAGAAGCTGCGATGCGCTTCCCGTTCGATATGAGCGAACCACTGGCGAAAAGCGCGGATCGAGTGTTTGCGCCGCCAATGCAGGGCCAAGCGCAGCATATCCTGCGGCGTCTTGGGGTCCTGACGGAGCAGCAGCGGCAGAAACGAGGGGATTTCGGGCAGCTGCACTGGGTGCAGCGCGTCGGCGGGCAGTGCCGCGGCGACGCGTTTGAAACGTTGAAACAGCACGGCCTCATCGGTCGTGATCCGGCCCACATCGCCGAGTGCCGCGGCCAGATGCAAGCGGGCGCGCTTGGGCTGCAAGACATGTTCGGCGCGTTCGTCCACGCCGCCGCGCTTGTTGGATAGCTGCTGGGCATAGCCGCCGAAGAGCAGCCCGCCCAATAGGAACGTGGCGAGCCGTCGCTCTTCGTCGGTCAGCGGGCCGAGGTCTTCCAGGCCCGGCTCCCACGCATAGCCATAGCTTGCCATCTCCTGCAAGATGTCCGCGGCCAACGTTTGGGGCAGCGGCTTGGCCGCGCGCAGTTCTTGCAGCGCACTCTGTTTGGCGGTCTTGTAGACCTGACCCGTCACCAGCACCGGCGTCAGAAAGCCGTGCTCCTCGTTGAGCCGGAGCAGATAGGGGTTGGGGAAGGTGGCGGTATAGGAGAAGATAGGAAGCTGGGTACGCAAGATCAGAGCGTCGAAGAAGGCGGCGAGCGCGCCGATATTTCTGTCAATCGCCGTCCAGATTTCCTCAGCGCGCGCGTTGTCACTGCCGGCCACAGACGCCCGCCCGGCGAGATAGAGATCCGCGGTGCGGAAGACCATCGGATCCAGAATGGTCATGAGGCGCTTCTGACGAAGCTGCGCCCAATCGCTCTGTTGGGCCACGGTCAGCGTTTCCAGGGTTCACCTTCGGCTATTCGCTCGCTGTTGACCTGCGGCAAACGGCAAATCGCCCCTGGCCGCGGACAAAGGCAACTGGGGGCGCGGCCTGCACCGCGGGGGCATCTAGATCAACGTGGATCGTCGTAGGATTTCGACATTGGGGCGTGCCAAGATTTTTGGCTTGGCCCACGCCGAGCTGTGACGGAGGGGCACACTGTGAGTTTGGGCGTCAAGGCCGCTCCAGCCAGCCCAGGAAGGCATAGGGGAAATCGCCGGAGACGAGGTCTTGCGGCCCGTTAGGCTGAACCAGCGCACCGCCTGCCGGAGCCAGCCCAACCTCCACGCGGTAGCGGCCCGGCCCGGCCCAGTCGGGCCAGCGCACCCTATAGCGATCGGCCATCACCGTGCCCGCGGGCCAGCGGTCGGTGCTGAAGCGGCCATATCCGGGCGAACGCTGCCACTCCCAGACCAGCGCGCCGTCGTCCGCCACGATCCGCAGTTGCGTGCGCCAGTCCTGCGTGGGCGCAGCCTCGGCCCGCCAGTAGAGCAGGGGGCCGTCCGCCAACTGCCAGCCGGCCAGCGCCAACTCGCCAAAGGTGATGGGCGCGCCCGCCACCGGCAGCGCCGCCATCTCGTCGCGCGAGGGTGGAGGCGGCGGGCCGAAGGCGGGGCGGATCACACCCACCAGCCCATAGGCGGCCAGCAGCGCCACGCTGCCGGTCAACGCCGCGCCGGAAATCGGCGCGTGGCGGGCAGGGGTCCACGCCGCCAGCCCCAGCGCCAACAGCAGCAGCAGCGGGCCAAGCGCGGGAAAGAGCAGCCGCCCTTGGTCGGTGCCCAGCGCGATCAGCGAATAGCGTCCGATGCCGGCTGCGACCGCCAGCGCGGCCAGCGCCAGCAGCGCCATGGGCAGGCGCGTGCCGCGCTCCCGCCGCCAGGCAAGGCCTAGCCCCGCCATGCCTGCCAGCGCCAGCACCCCCCACCCCCAGTAAACCCAGGCCGGATAGGGGACGTGGCCCGCGCCGCCGAATTTGCCCCAGAATGAGAAAAACCAGCCGCGCAGCAGCCAGGCTGTCTCGGCCAGGCCCCAGCCGCCGCTGCGCTCGTCCACCGTAGCGCGCACCAGCGCCATGCCCAGCGGGTCGCCATAGAGCCGCCAGTTGCGCAGCCACCAGGGCGCGGCGATGACCAGGGCGGGCACAAAGACCGCCAGCCCGGTGAGCGCCCAGCGCGGCCAAGTTCGCCATACTGCGGCCCGCCATGCGCCTACGGAGGCGCGCTCCGAAGACAGAACCTCACGCGCCGCGCCCAGCACGATCAGCAGCCCCACCACCGGCCAGAGCGCGGTCGTGCTGACCTTGGCCAGCAGCCCCAGCCCCAGGGCCGGCGGCGTCCACCAGCCGCAGCGCAGCCGACCTCGCCCCTGGTAGATGGCAAACCCACCCCACAGCCCCAGCGTGGCAAAGAGCGCGGCGGCCCCGTCGTTGTTGACCGCGCTGCCGACAAAGGCAAATTCGGGCAGCACCGCGGCCAGCCCGGTCGCCAGCAGCGCCACGCCGGGCCGCTGCGGCAGCGCGGCGCGGCCCAACCCGTAGACCGCAGCCACGGTCAAACTGCTGAGTAGGACGGCCCAGCCGCGCGCCAGATGAAAGGCCAGCGCGCCGCCGCGCCAGGGCCAGGCTTCCTGTGCCGTGTGGATAAAGAAATTGGGCGATTGGGTGGGGCCAGGCGCAAGGGCGATGTCGGGGTTGGGGCGCAGAAAATCGGCGCGCGGCTCGGCCAGCGACGCCGCCAGGGCCGCGCTCGCATGGAACAGGGGCGGATGTTTGCTCTGGGTCTGCTGCGGTCCCACCGGCAGCGCCCGTTCCCGCGCCAGATAGACGACATAGGCCCAATGGTCGGCCTCGTCGGGCGCTTCGCCCAGCGGGTTCCAGGCGCTGTAGGCCCCGGCCAGCAGGAGATGGAGCAGCACCAGCAGCGCCGCGGCGCGCCGGTAGAAGGCAGGGCGCATCAGCGGATGACCTCCAACATGCCCAGCGCCACGCGCGGCGTCGCCTGGCCTGCGGCGGTCAGCGGCGCATCGGCTGCACCGGCAGGGTAGAGACCGGCCAGCACCGGATAGCGGCCCGCACTGAGTTCGGCGGGCAGCGGCACGTCCACCGTTTGGCTAAAAAGCAGCCCTGGCAGGATGCGCGCCGGCGGGCGATAGGCCGTGCCCAGCGGCTCGTCCCACTGCGCCATCACCGCGCCGTCCGGCCCCAGAATATGCACATAGACCACCAGATCGGCGGGCGTGGCGGTCGCCGTCCAGAAGAGGCGTACTTGCGCCGCGCCGCCAGGGTAGACGGGCGGAATCTCCGCCGCCTCCAGGCGCACGTCGCCAAAGTCGGCGACAACCGGGGCGGGCGTGGCCGAGCGTGCCGTCAGCCCGGAGAGGCCGAGCAGCGCGACCAGCCCCAGCGCCAGCCAAACGGCCATGCCAAACCGGGCGCGGCGCTGATAGAGCAGGGACAATATCAGCAGCCAGCCCAGCGCCGACAGGCCGCGGCCCAGCCAGACCGCCCGCGTGGCGCGCCAGCGCACCGTCATCAGATGGTCGCCGGCAGGCAGCAGCACGGCCAGCAGCCCCAACTCGCCGGCAGGCTGCGGCGGCTGCGAGACGCCATCTACTTGCACCTGCCAGGCGGGGAAGTAAAAGCGGTCCAAGGTCACGGTCAGCGGTGCGGCGGCGTGGAGGCTATAGGTCGCGTTAAGATAGCCTACAGCGACCGGCAGGGCCGTGAGGGCCGCCGGCGGTTGGGGCGCGGGCGGCGTCTCTGAGGCGCGGCCCAGCGTCCAGCGCGGCGCGGCCACCCAGCGCGGTAAAAACTCGCCCGTCCAAGTGCCGCCGATTTGGCCGTGGGTCGCGTCGAAGGCCCAGAGGTCGCGCGCTTGCAGTCCGCCTGTTAAGGGCGTGGCCGGGAGGGCCGCGGCATAGACAAAGAGCAGCACGCCGATCGCGGCAGCGCCGAACCACGCCGCTGCAGATTGAGGGCGCGCGGCGAATACGCCGTCGAGCAGCAGTGCGGCCAGCGCGCCCAGCGCAAGCGCCAAGAGCGTCTGCCAGCGCCAGGGGAACTGGAGTTTGCCCAGCAGCGGCGCGGCCAGATCCCAGAGCGGCGCGCTGCTCTGCGTTGTGAGCCAGACCAGCAGCAGCGCGGCAAACAGCGCCAGCGCCAGGGCAAAGCGTCTGCGCCCCAGCCAGACCAGCGCCACGCCACTCCAGGCCAACAGCGGCAGGGCGTAGAGCGGCAGCGGGACCGTAGGGCCGGCGGCGCTGGGGTAACGGTAGCGCGGGGCCGCCTGTGCCAGGTTGGACCAGGTGGCAAAGTGGGCGGCATAACCGCCTGTGGCCCTGTCTGCGCCGATGCCCACCCAGCCTGCTTCCAACAGGGCGGGGAGCGTATAGAAGGCACTGAGCAACACGCCCAGCAGCGCGGGGAGACCGAGCCGTGCCGCGGTTGACAACAGCCGTTTCGTATAGCTATGACGATAGGGAGGGACGCCCCGCCGGAGCGCGACCAGGGGCAGTGTCGCCAGCAGGAGCAGCGCGGCCATGAGCGCGGTCAGGTTGTGGGTTAGCGCCAGCCCGGCCCAGGCCAGCGCCAGGAGCAGCGCGCTGCGGCTTGTCCACCAGCGCCCCGGGGCCGCCAGCACCCCGACCGCGCCATAGAGCAGAAGCGGCGGCCAGAGAAAGGCGGCAAATTCCGGCAGCGCGCCGCGCACATTCAGATCATAGAGCCGGTAGGGAAAGGCCAGCGTGAGCAGCGCCCCGGCCAGCGCCGCCGGCGGCGACGCCACCCGGCGCAGCGCCAGGTAGGCCGCCGCGCCCGATAGCGCATAGACCAGCGCCAGCGCCACGCGCGTGGCGCTGACCAGGCCCAACCCCAGCAGATGGAGCAGCGCCGGCGGGTAATAGGACGCGGGCGCATAGTAGTGCAGGATGGGGTGGCCGTAGCCGAAGGCGAAATCGGGGAACCAGCGCGGATAGAAGACGCCCTGGCGCAAGGCCTCGGCCAGGGCGCGTGTCCGCTGCAGATGGATGGACCCGTCGGGGGTGTCGGGCCAAGGGGCGGTTTGGAGCCAGAGCCACAGCGTGGCGCTGACCAGCAGAAGCCCCATGGCCCAACGCCCGCGCGCCGGTCTGCGCCCGCCCGCGGCGTGTGCAGCCATGGCCTGCATCCGGCCCTAGCTGCCCGCTTCCGTTTCCTCGGAAGCTGTTTCCTCAGAAGCCGATGC
>QEUY01000181.1 GCA_003577365.1 Chloroflexota bacterium
CTTCTTTGTTTTGGTTGAACCAAAGCTCAACCTCTACTTGGTCAAAGCAGCGCCGTTCGCCGGAGGTGTGCAGCACCTTGCGCGTGTAATAGCTGTAGGCGCTGTCTTCGCTTTGGCTGACCTCGTTGAACAAGTCCACCGTACCCATGATCGGCTCGTTGCAGCGCCGGCTGAGGACATAGATGGTCAACAGCCGCCCGCTGCCGCCGCCCGGTCTGCCCCCGAATAGGTTGGCGAGTCGTTTAAGGAAGTTCATGCCGAACGGTTCTTGAGCACGGCCACGCCGGGCAGTTCTTGGCCTTCCAGAAATTCCAGGCTGGCCCCACCGCCGGTGCTGACATGGCTCATCTTGTCTTCCACCCCCGCCTGGCGCACCGCGGCCGCGCTGTCGCCGCCGCCGATAATCGTCGTGGCGTCGCGTAGACCGGCGAGCATCTCGGCAATGGCAACCGTGCCCTGGGCAAAGACCGGAAATTCAAAGACGCCCATCGGCCCGTTCCAGACGACCGTCTTGGCCCCGGACAGATTGTTGGCAAAGTGGGCGATGGTGGCCGGGCCGATGTCCAGCGCCATCCACTCGGCGGGCACATCTTGGATGCTCACCACCTTGTTCTCTGCATCGGCGGCGAACTCGGAGGCGACACGCAGATCGACCGGCAGTTGGATGATGCCCGCGCCCTTTTGCATCAGCTCGCGCGCGGTCTGGAAGACTTCGGTCTCTACCAGGCTCTTACCCATAGGGTAGCCTGCGGCGGCGAGGAAGGTGTTCGCCATGCCGCCGCCGATCAGGATGGTGTCCACCTTCTGCAGCAAGGCTTCGATGACGCCGATCTTGTCGCTGATCTTGGCCCCGCCCAGGATGGCGATGAAGGGGCGCTTGGGGTGCTCCAGGGCGTTGCCCAGATACTCCAGTTCTTTTTCCATGAGGAACCCGGCGACGGCGGGCAGAAATTCGGCCACGCCTGCGGTGCTGGCGTGGGCGCGATGCGCGCTGCCAAAGGCGTCGTCGACATAGACATCGCCGAGCTTGGCGAGTTCCTGCGCCATGCCCCGGTCGTTTTGGGTCTCGCGCGCGTCAAAACGGGTGTTTTCCAAGACCAGCACTTCGCCCGGCTGGAGCGCCTGGGCCGCGGCCTCGGCCTGCGGGCCGGTGACCACGCCGACCGACTTCACCGGTGCGTCGATCAGCGTCGCCAGGTGATCTGCCGTGACCTTCATGCTGTACTTGGGGTCGGGGCCGCCTTTGGGCCGGCCCAGGTGGCTCATCAAGATGACGGCCGCGCCATGCTCCAGCAGATAGTTGATGGTGGGCAGCGCGGCACGGATGCGGGCATCGTCGGTGATCTGCCCGGATTCGTCTTGGGGGACGTTGAAGTCCACCCGGACCAGGGCTTTTTTGCCCTGCCAATCGACATCGCGAATGGTCTGTTTTTGCATGGTGATTTCCCCATACATGGCCCTGTCGTGAAACGACGTGAGCTATGCTGCGCATGCGAGTGGGCCGCGCAACAGGTCTCACGTCGTTCAAGGGCGTTTGTTGAGATCAGGGTCTGGCCGGTCTATATGACCGGCCAAGACTCTTGTCTTGCACTGTTGTGCGTCTAGATGCGGGTCTTAGATACCCTTGTCCACCAGATACTTCGCCATATCGACGACGCGGACACTGTAGGCCCATTCGTTGTCATACCAGGCCACGACCTTGACCAGGTCGCCATAGACTTTGGTAAACTCGGCGTCGATCGTGCTGCTGAAGGGGTTGCCCTTATAGTCGATGCTCACCAGCGGCTCGCGGCTGACGGCTAGGATGCCCTGCATCGGGCCGGCTGCGGCGGCGTCGAACGCGGCCAGCAGGTCTTCGGTGCTGCCGGGGTTGCGCACCTTGGCGACAAAGTCCACCACGCTGACCGTGGAGGTCGGCACGCGCATGGCAAAGCCGTCGAACTTGCCCTTCAACTCCGGCACCACCAGCGCCACGGCCTTGGCCGCGCCGGTGCTGGTGGGGATGATGCTGAGGGCCGCGGCGCGCGCCCGGCGCAGGTCCTTGTGCACCAAGTCCAGGATGCGCTGGTCGTTGGTATAGGCGTGGACGGTAGTCATCACACCCTGTTCGATACCAAAGGCGTCGTTGACGACCTTGGCGGCAGGGGCCAGACAGTTGGTGGTGCAGCTTGCGTTGCTGATGATGTGGTGCTGGGCCGGGTCATACTTATCCTGGTTGACGCCCATGCACATGGTGATGTCTTCCCCCTTGGCGGGGGCGGAGATGATGACCTTCTTGGCTCCGGCGTTCAGATGCAGTGCCGCCTTTTCGCGGTCGGTGAAGATGCCTGTGCTCTCGACGACGATCTCGACGCCCAAGTCGCCCCAGGGCAGCTTGGCCGGGTCGCGTTCGGCCAAAACCTTGACGCGGTCGCCGTCGATGATGATGTCGCCGCCGTCTACCTCCACGCTGCCGGGGTAGATGCCATAGTTGCTGTCATACTTAAAGAGGTGGGCATTGGTCTTGACATCGCTCAAGTCGTTGACCGCAACCAGGTCGAAGTCACCCTTATACTTTTCAAAGAGCGCCTTGGTGACCTGCCGGCCAATGCGTCCGAAGCCGTTAATCGCAATACGAGTAGCCATGTAAAACTCCTTCAATCAAGCATCAGTAGGATATAGATTTCATGGTCTTGCCTGGAGACGCCGGGCGAGCCTGCCCAGATTACCTATGGATCCGGCAAGCGAGAGCGGGGGCCATGCGCTCAGACTGTGAGACGCCGCTGCTGCGCCTGGCATGCTCCCGTGTATGCCAGGGCACACCCGCCCTTAGTGTACCATTCACCCATTGTAGCACGACGCAGGGACGATTACCATTTTGGATATGTGGTCGTTTGGCGCGCAAAAAGGCGGGGCCAGCCCTCAGGGCTGGCCCCGCCTCCTTCTATTCCTCTACGGCAGGCTGCGCCTGCCGCTTGGGTTGGCTAGAATAGACCCCTCGATCGTGCGCCCTTAGATCTTGCGGACGTTGGCCGCCGCCGGACCCTTGGGGGTGTTCTCGAGGGTGAACTCGACACGGTCGCCTTCGGCCAGGGAGCGGAAGCCCGCGGCCTCGATGGCGGAGTGGTGGACGAAGACATCCTTGCCGCCCTCCACGGCCAGGAAGCCAAAGCCCTTCTGGTCGTTGAACCACTTGACGGTGCCGGTGAGACGTTGCTGACTCATTGTTGGAAACTCCTCCGTTTTTGAAACGGTTTCTTCTAGATACTGCAAATCGATACAACTGGTTGTTACAAAACGTCGTGGTTCCAACAATGAACAAAAAACACCGTCCAGACCTTGTTGAGTCCAGACGGCGGCTTTGATACCCTGATCAGAACTTACAACATCTTGCTGCGGAGCAGTATACCGTTTCCCCTGGGGGATGTCAAGTTAGCGGTGTGTTTGAAAACAGGTAAATTCCGTGCGCTAGTGCAGCCGCCGCCGCGCCTCGACGACGTTGGGCAGCCGGTCGATCTTGGTCAGGATGCGCGTCAGTTGGGAGGCGTTTTGGATCTCCAACGTGGCGTTGATGATGGCAAGGTTGTCTTTCTGGCCGGTGATCGCCTCGACGCTGACCATGTTGATGTGCTCGTCCGCCACGAGCGCGGCCACGTCGCGCATCAGCCCGGAGCGGTCATAGGCGCTCACCTGAATCTTGACGGGGAAGGTCGCCTCCGGTTTGGCCGCCCACTGCACGTCGACCAGGCGGTTTTCCTGGCCCTTGCGCACGATGTTGGCGATGTTGGGACAGGTGGCGCGGTGGACGGTGAGGCCGCGGCCGCGCGTGACATAGCCGATGATCGGGTCGCCGGGCACAGGGTTGCAGCAGCGCCCCAGGTGGGTCAGCAACCCGTCGACGCCTTGCACCATAAAGCCGCCGCTGCTGGTCGTGGCGCGGCTGGTCGAGAGCGCGGCCTCGAGCGGGCGCTCCTCCCACAAACGGCGCTCCTGCTCGCGGCGTTCGGCCTCCAGCCAGCGTGTGGCAAGATGCTGCGAGTTGATGTCGCCATAGCCGATAGCGGCCAGGAAATCTTCCACCTTGTCATAGTTGAAGAGCTTGGCGACGGTCTCAAAGCTCTCGTTGATGGCGAGACGCTTCATCTCCTTTTCCAGCATTTGCCGCCCGCGGGTGATGTTCTCTTCGCGGTTCTGCTTTTTGAGCCAGGTACGGATTTTGCTGCGGGCGCGCTGGGTGGCGACGTATTCGAGGTTGGGGTTGAGCCAGTCGCGGCTGGGACCGCCGCGTTTGGCGGCGATGATCGTGACCTGGTCGCCATTTTGCAGTTTATAGTCGAGCGGGACAAGCCGCCCCTTGATGCTGGCCCCGCGGCAGCGATGGCCTAGCTCGGTGTGGATGGCATAGGCGAAGTCGATCGGCGTCGAGCCGGCGGGCAGGTCGATCACATCGCCCTGGGGCGTGAAGACGTAGACGCGGTCGTGGAAGACATCGGTCTTCATGCCGTCTACGAATTCGCTGGCGTCGTTGACATCCTGCCGCCACTCCATCAACTGGCGCAGCCAGGCGATCTTTTCCTGAAAGTGGGTGTCGTGGCTGCGCTGCTCCTTATATTGCCAGTGGGCAGCAATGCCGCGCTCGGCGACCTCGTGCATCTCGCGCGTGCGGATCTGGATCTCCATGGGCCGCCCGCTGCGCTTGCTCAGCACGGCGGTGTGGAGACTGCGGTACATGTTGTCCTTGGGGTTGGCGATGTAGTCGTCGAACTCGCCGGGGATGGGCCGGTAGTTGCTGTGGACAACCCCCAAGGCGGCATAACAGTTGGCCTCGGTGTCGACGATGATGCGAAAGCCGTGGATGTCGTAGATTTGCTCGAAGTCCACGTCTTTGCGCTTCATTTTGCGATAGATGCTGTAGATGTGCTTGGGCCGGCCCGTGACCTCTGCCGGGATACCGGCTTTGGCCAGCTCTTGCTCCAGCTCATATTTGACGCGCGCGACCCATTTTTCGCGCTCGTCGCGTTTTTGCTGCATGGCGCGCGCCAGGTCACGATAGGTATTCGGCTCCAGATAGCGGAAGCTCAAATCCTCCAGCTCCCATTTGATCTGCCAGATGCCCAGCCGGTTGGCAAGCGGGGCAAAGATGTCGAGCGTCTCGCGGGCGATGCGCTTTTGTTTGTGCTTTTTCTGGCTGCCCAGCGTGCGCATATTGTGCAGCCGGTCGGCCAGCTTGATGATGACCACACGCACATCGTCGACCATGGCGAGGAACATCTTACGCAGCGATTCGGCCTTGGCGTCGGCGATGCCCTGCTGGGCGTTGCTCAACTCGTTGATGCGCTTCAACTTGGTCACGCCGTCGACCAGGCTGGCGATGCCTGCGCCAAACTGCTCCTGTAGGTAGGCTAGGTCGAAGTCGGTATCTTCGGCGACATCGTGCAGCAGCCCGGCGCAGAGCGTATCGACATCCATGCGCAGGTCGGCTAGGATGGTGGTGACCGCCAGCGGGTGGAGAATATAGGGTTCGCCGCTTTCGCGCCGTTGGTTGCGGTGGGCATAGCTGGCGACGACATAGGCGCGCAGCAGCCGTTCCCGCTCGCGCGGGCCATAGGCCGCGGGCAGCCGGTGCATGAGCAGGTCCAGCCCGCGCAGCTCGTCGACGCCGGGGTCAAGCGCGATGGGGCCGCTGCCGTCGGCGTTGGGGATCGGCTCCAGGCGGGCGATGGCGGCGCGCAGGTCGGCAAAGCTGGGCTGGGCGGGCATGACGGTGACCGGCGGCGCGGGGTGTTCGTCTTCGGGCGCGTCGGGCGCAGGCTGGGCGTCCACGTCGGGTGCGACGCGGTCGTCGATCTCATCCACGCTCAGCGCCGGCAGGCTTTCGTCATAGATCGCCAGGGGCATCGACGCGTTGAGCTGCTCGACCGGCTTTTTGCTGTAGATGCCCTCTTGATAGGGCAGTTCCAGCAGGGCGGCGTCGAATTCCGGCTCGGCGGGTTCAGGCGGCGCGGGTGGCTCCGGGGGCGCGCCCGCGCCCCCGGCCCCGTTGGGGGCCGGCGTCTCTTTCGGGGAAAGACGGGGAGGCTGAGGCGGGGGTGTCCGGTTTGGGTTGGTCCGCCTGGTTTCTTCGATAGATAAGGAATCCTGGCCGGTTGGATCGAACGGCAATTGGCTAAAGGCCGGCATGGCATCTAGGTCCTCAAGAAGAAAGGCAGATGTCTTTCTTCCAACTTTCTGACAACTGGTGCAGTTCTCCGCTATTATACCCGCGCGGCGCGGGGGTGGCAACGGCAAAAAATGCCTCCGGGTTTTTGATCCGCCGCACGCCAGGCTTGGCCCCCCTGGCGCGTGTGTGGCATGCTGGGATGAGAGTTTTACCGCTGCACAGAGACGGAAAATAGACAATGCCGGCAGAGAAGGGATTGCTGCGCCGCTTTGCGGTCTATCAGGCGGAGCGTTTTCCGCTGGGCGTCTATGCACTGCTGATGGCCGTGCTGGCCGCGGGCGCGGTGGGCTGGACGCAGGCGGCGCGCGCCGCGGCGGAGCCATACCCCTGGGCGGCGCTGGGCGTGGCGTTTGTGGCGCTGCTCGGCTTCTTTTTTCAACTGCGCGTGGCCGACGAATACAAGGACTATGAGACGGATCGGGCGCATCGCCCCTACCGGCCTGTGCCGCGCGGTGTGATCCGCCTGCGTGAGCTGGCGTGGATGGCGGTGGCGGCGGGGGTGCTTCAGGCGCTGCTCACGCTCTGGCTGGCCCCGGCGCTGCTGTGGGCGCTGCTGGCGGTCTGGGGCTATATGGCGCTGATGCGCTGGGAGTTCGGCGTGGGGGGCTGGCTACACGGGCAGCCACTGCTCTACATGCTCAGCCACATGGTGGCGCTGCCGCTGATCTTTGTCTATGCCACGGCGTGTGTTTGGCTGGCGGCGGGGGAACACGCGCCTGCGGGCTTGGGGTGGCTGCTGGCGACGGCCTACGCCAACGGCGTGGTCTTTGAGGTGGGACGCAAGCTGCGCGCCCCGATCGACGAAGAGCCGGGGGTCGAGACCTACAGCCGGCTGTGGGGCATCCCGCGTGCCACGGCGGTGTGGTGGGTGGCGCTGGCGTTGGCCGGGGTCTGTGCCACGTTGGCGGGCCG
>QEUY01000182.1 GCA_003577365.1 Chloroflexota bacterium
CCCTGGAGACGCTTTCGGGTGGCGAGCGGCAGCGGGTGGCGATTGCCGCGGCGCTGGCGCTGCGCCCGCCGATCCTGGTGTTGGACGAACCGACCTCGCAGTTGGACCCGAAATCCGCTGAGGATGTGCTCACCGCGCTGGCGCGGCTCAACGCCGACCTGGGGCTGACCGTGGTGCTGGCCGAACACCGGCTGGAGCGCGCCCTGGCCTTCGCCGACAGCCTGCTCTATCTGCCCGGCGACGGGGCCACGCCCCTGCTGGACGACCCGCGCACGGTGCTGGCGGAGATGGCGCAGACACCGCCGCTGGTGCGGCTCGCCAAGGCGCTGGCGTGGCAGCCGCTGCCGCTGACGGTCAAAGAGGGGCTGCGTTTTAGCCGGCGTATGGCGCTGCCGGAGGCCGCGGCAGACCCCGCCCAGACCGCGCCCCAACTCATATCCCAGCCCGCGCCGATCTTGGAAGCGCAGGGGGTGGCGCATCGCTATGGCAGCAATACGGCCCTGCATGGGGTGGACCTGGCGCTGCACCCCGGCGAGATCGTGGCGCTGATGGGGCGCAATGGGTCGGGCAAGACGACGCTGCTCAAGACGCTGGTGGGGCTGGCGCGCCCCGCCGCGGGCCGGGTGACAGTGGCCGGGCAGGACGCGGCGCGGCTCGACGTGGCCGAGATCTGCCGCACGGTGGGCTATCTGCCCCAAGACCCCAACAGCCTGCTCTTTGCCGACACCGTACGCGAGGAGCTGGCGATCACGCTGCGCAACCACGGCTATGACCCTGCCGCGCCGCAGAGCCTCCCCGTCAACCCAGACGATTTGCTGGCACAGTTGGGGCTGGCGCATCTGGCTGAGGTCTACCCGCGCGACCTGAGCGTGGGCGAACGGCAGCGCGTGGCGCTGGCCGCGATCCTGGTGGTGCGGCCCCAGGCGCTGCTGCTCGACGAGCCGACGCGCGGGCTGGACTATGCGGCCAAGGCGCAGTTGACTGCGCTCTTGCAGGGCTGGCGCGCCGCGGGCATGGCGATCCTGGTGGTGACGCACGATGTCGAGCTGGCCGCGGCCCTGGCGGACCGCGTGGTGTTGATGAGCCAGGGCGAGGTGATCGCGGCGGGGCTGCCGGGCACGGTCTTGGGCGCGTCGCCGTTTTTTGCGCCGCAGGTGGCGCGGCTCTTCCCCGGCACTGGCTGGCTGACGCCGGAGGATGTGTTAAAAGCAGGCAGTGGGCAGTAGGAAGAGAGAATTTACAAGGAGGGCGCGATGCCGAGATTGACCAAAATCTATACCAAGCGCGGCGACAGCGGGACGACGGCGTTGGGCGGCGGGCAGCGCGTGCCCAAAGATGCGCTGCGCGTCGCCGTCTATGGCACAGTGGACGAGTTGAACTCGCAGATCGGGGTGGCGCTGGCCGTGGGGCTGTGCGACCGGCTGGCCGCGGTGCTGCCTGAAATCCAGAATGAGCTGTTCGACCTGGGCTCGGATCTCTGCTTTCTGGAGGAAGACAAGGCCAAATATCCGCTGCCGCAGATCGAAGCGCGCCATGTCGAGCGGCTGGAGGCGCTGATCGACGAGATGACCGCGGTGGTGGGGCCGCTGGAAAACTTCATCCTGCCCGGCGGGTCATTGGGCGCGGCGCAGTTGCACGTGGCGCGCACCGTCTGCCGCCGCGCCGAGCGCGAGGCGACCACCCTGGCGCGCGAGGAGGGCATCGGCGGCCAGGTGATCCCCTATCTGAACCGGCTCTCGGATGCGCTCTTTGTGATGGCGCGCTTTGAGAACCATCAGCGCCAGGTGGCCGAACCGCTCTGGCGGCCCGGCGCGTGACCGCGGCACGGCCTGGCTCCGGTTTTTGGGCCGCGCTCACCTTTCTGACGGCGCTGCCCGCACCGTCCGCGGCGGGGTCGCCGCAGGGCTTAGGCCGCGCCGCGGCCTGGTTTCCCACGGTAGGGCTGCTCATCGGCGTGCTGCTGGGCGGCGTGCGTTGGCTGGGGGATCGGCTCTTTGACCCTTGGCTGGCGGGCGCGCTGGTGGTGGCGGCCTGGGCTGTGCTGACCGGCGGCCTGCATCTGGACGGGCTGGCCGACTGCTGTGATGGGCTGCTGGCGCCGGTCTCGCGCGCGCGGCGGCTGGAGATTTTGCGTGACCCGCGGCTGGGCAGCTTTGGCGTGGCGGGGTTGGGGTTGTTTTTGCTGCTCAAGACGCTGGCTGCGGCGCGCGCCGCCCCGGTGGCGCTGCTCATCGCGCCGGTCTGGGCGCGCGGGGCGCTGCTGGTCGCGGCGCGCCAACCGCAGGCGCGGCCCGGCGGCATGGGGGCGAGCTTCGCCGCCGGGTTGACGCCGGGGGTGCTGGCCGGCGCCGCGCTGATCCCGCTGCTCTTGGCCGGGCTTGCGCCGCTGCGCAGCGGCGTGGCGCTGCTGGTGGCGGGGGGCGCGGTCTGGGGCGCGCTGCGGCTGGCGCGGGTACGGATGGGCGGCGTCACAGGCGATGTCTATGGGTTGGCGGTGGAACTGTGCGAACTGATGGTGCTGCTGGTCTTTGCCGCCCGGCCCTGAGGCTGGGCACGGCCATCGCGGTCTGGAGTTAACAGGCCTGGCGGCGCTGGATGCGGTGGTAGCCTGGCTGTACAAGCACCGGTTTGGCGGCGTGGTGATGCTGGGCGTGGTAATGCTGGAGGTCTTCGGCGAGGCGGATTTACGGTCTCACTGGCCGCGTTGATGGAAAGTGTACGGCGATATGGCCGACAATAGGGTCAACTACAAGGTCAACTACGACGAGATCAGCCGGGTCTATGATCAGGTACGCGGCGTCGACCGCGCCGTGATCGAATCGTTCCTGAACGGCGTCGCCCTGGACGCGTCGTGCACCCTGCTCGACATCGGCTGCGGCACGGGCAACTATACGGATGTGATGCAGCAGTTGACGCAGGCACGCATCACCGGGCTGGATCAATCCGAGGGGATGCTGGCGAAGGCGCGCGCCAAAAACGACCAGCTCGACTTTGGCCAGGGCGACGCGCAGCAGATGCCCTTTGCCAGCGCGTCCTTTGACTTTATCTACATGACCGATGTGATCCACCATGTGCCGGACATTGGACGGCTGTTGGGCGAGATCGCCCGTGTCCTGAAGCTGGGCGGCAAAGTCTGTATCGTGACGCAGTCCCACGCCCAGATCGCGCGGCGGCCGATCGCGACCTTTTTCCCGTCCATCGTGGCGGTCGACACGGCGCGCTATCCTGACATTCCCCAGATCGTGGCCGCGGCCGCGGCGCACGGCCTGGCCTTGGTGCGCGAGGAACGGTTGGGCGAGGGCGAGCCTACGCTCTATGGACAGCCTTTCTTGGCGGCGGTGCGCGCCCGCGGCTATTCGATGCTGCGCCTGATCTCGGACGAGGAGTATACGCGCGGGCTGGCACAGGTAGAGGCGCAGTTGGCGCAGGGCGACCTGACGGTGAACAAGGCCGGGAAGACGTTGATCTGGCTGCAAAGGTAGAGGAGCGCGCCGGTGGCGAAATCGTTGACTCTGATCTTGGGCGGGGCGCGCAGCGGCAAGAGCACCCACGCCGAACAGTTGGCCGCGGCGCAGGGCGGCCGCGTGCTCTATGTGGCGACGGCGCAGGCCTGGGACGACGAGATGGCGGCGCGCATCGCCGCCCATCGTGCGGCGCGGCCCGCCGATTGGCGCACGATGGAGGCTGCGCGGGATGTGGGCGCGGCGATCCAGGCAACGGCAGATGGGGCAGACATTGTGCTGCTGGACTGTGTGACGCTGCTCGCCAACAACGTGATCGGCGCGCTGCCCGACGGCGCGCCGGTGGAGGTGGCGGAGACGGCGCTGCGCGCCGAGACCGACGCGCTGCTGGCGGCCTATGCCGCGGGCCGCGCCTCGTGGATCGTCGTGTCCAACGAGGTGGGGCTGGGCATTGTGCCTGCCTATGCCCTGGGCCGGGTCTATCGCGATGCGCTGGGCCGCGCCAACCAGCAGCTTGCCGCCGCCGCCGACCGCGTGCTCTGGATGGTGGCGGGGCTGCCGATGCGGGTCAAGTGAGCAGTTCCGCCGGCAGATCGGCGGCGTTGGGAAAGCTGCTCTGCGTGCCCGGTGCTTGCACGCTGATGGCGGCGATGCGGCTGGCGCGATCCATGGCGACGGGCAGCGATTTGCCCGCGGCCAGAAAGTAGGCCAGGCTGCCCACATAGCAATCGCCCGCGCCGGTGGTGTCGATGGCGCGTACGCTGGGCGCGGGCATGGCCTGCACCGTCTCCGGTGTGACGAGCAGGCTGCCGCGCGCGCCCAGGGTGAGGATCACCGTCCCCACGCCGCGACCCAGCAGGACGCGGGCCGCGGCGACCGCTTCGTCCTGGGTGGCGACGGGCATCCCGGTCAGCAGTTCAGTTTCGCTCTCGTTGGGGCAGAGGATGTCGGTATAGCAGTAGGCTTCGGCGGGCAGTTGCTCGCGCGCCGGGGCCGGGTTAAAGATCGTGCGTACCCCGGCCTCATGCGCCAGACGCAGCGCGGCCAAGACCGTCTCGGTCTGGATTTCCCACTGGCAGACGACGATATCGGCGGCGGCGAGCGCGCCCTGGGCGGCGGCGATGTCTGCC
This sequence comes from Chloroflexota bacterium, assembly GCA_003577365.1. Taxonomy (GTDB): domain Bacteria; phylum Chloroflexota; class Anaerolineae; order Caldilineales; family Caldilineaceae; genus QEUY01. The sequence goes on from QEUY01000182.1 coordinate 4,592, forward strand.
GGGGAGAGCAGGTCATTGGCCCCCAGGGCGACGATGATGGCGTTGTCGCCGCTGCTCTCCTCTACCCAGATCGGCGCGACACCGGTCATGGCGTCCGCCGTGGTGACGAGGTGCGTCGTGTCCATGGTATAGCCGGCAAAGTTTTTGCGAATATCGTCGCCAAAGATGTCTTGGCCGACTTTGGTGATGATGGCGACATCGCCGCCCAGCTTGGCGGCCATGACGGCCTGGTTGGCGCCCTTGCCGCCAAAGCCCATTTGAAACCGGGTGCCGGGCACGGTCTCGCCCAGCCTGGGCAGCCGCGGGGCATAGCTGATGAGGTCGATGTTGGAAGCGCCGACGACGCAGATTTTGGGGCGAGGCATAGGCCGATGCGCGTTTCTGTTGTGATGCTTTGGGCGTGATGTTTTGGGATCGATAGCGGCAGGCCGCATGGTCAGTATAGCAAGGCGTGTTACGGCGGGCAAGACGCTGGCCCCGTGCGCCCGCCCGGAGCTAAAGACTCCGGGCTAAAGGGCAACGCCCCATGAAATGGGGCTTCCCCTCAACGCGGTTTTCGGCGCCCCTCACGAAACGGCGGCCGGCGCCGCTTGCGGCGCGCACGCCATGGCGCGCACATCTCTGTGGCGCATCTATGGTCGTGGCGTACAAACAGCCCGCTTGAGCGGGCGTCGTTGTGTAGCCAGGCGGTTTACGGCCTGGCTGCTATCTGCGCCAGGGCCTGCGCTACAAACCAGCGGTGCTGCGCGGCCATCGTCTGCTCGATGATGTCGGGCCGGCCCAGTTCCGGCCATCCCGCGGCCCATCCGGCCAGGCGTGAGGCAGGGCGCAACGCCGCCACCAGGTCCCAATAGGGAAGCTGCGTGCAGTCCACCGCGGCCAGGTCGCAATAGGCGCGCGTGAAGGCCTGCATGGCATCGCGGCCATAGATCCACAGCAGGTCGAGCCGGGTGATGGCGAGGTCGGCGAGCGGGTCGCCTATCTCAGCGTCCTCCCAGTCGATCACCGCTGCCAGCCGCCCGTCGCGCCAGAGCAAATTGCCCGGCCAGAAATCGCCGTGCAGCAGGGCAGGGGCATGGCGCAGCGGCAGCGGCCAAACGGCTTCGAGGATGTCGCGGATGCGCGCTTCGCCCAAGGCGTGATCGAGGCGCGCGGGCCGCCGCGTGATGGCATCGGCCAGCCGGTCTGCCTGGCGCGGGAGAAACGCCAGCGCCGGCGTCGCGCCGGCGACCCGGTGGATGGCGGCCAACTGTGCGGCCATTTGGTGAATGCGTTCACCGGTGGGCGCGGGTGCGAAGTCTGGTTCACCCTCGACATACTCGACGACTAGATAGGGTTCAGGGAAGATGTCGCCTGATGGATCCAGGAGTAACGGCGTCTGGGCGGCGACGCCCGCGGCGCGCACGGTCTGCAGGGCCCTGAACTCGTGCGCCGCGGCGTGCGGGTTGTGCTGCAAGGCCTGTGCGCCGGGGCGGCGCACGATCAGCCTTTGCGTCTGACCGTCGGCCCGGCGGATCTCCAGCGCGGTCATCTGCGCCGAGAGGCCGCCCTGCAGCGGCCAGGTGCGCAGCAGCTTGCTCTGCGGGGCGATCTTATGGACCAGGCGCGCCAGGCGCGGGTCGGGGTCGGTGTCTGTGACCATCTCAGACCCGATGGCCCGCGGCGCGCAGCGCGGCGAGCGCGGCGGGCAGGTGAGCCGTCTGCACCAGCAGATAGTCGGTCTGGTATGTGGCAACGGCCAGACAGGGGACGCCGGCTTCGGCCAGCGGCGTGACCAATGCCGACAGCACGCCGGTCACGCTGAAATCGAAGGGGCCTTCCACCTTCAGGCAGGCCCAGCCCGGCGTGTGCTGCATGTCCGCGGGCAGGCCGCCGGCGGGCAACTGCGCCTCGGGGCAGATGATCGAGAGTTCGTCGGCGCTGCGCGTGACCGAAAAGAACGCGCCCGCCGTGGCCCAGGCCGGGATGGGCGCGGCAGCCGGCAAGCCGCAGACGGCCAGACACAGCGGCAGCAGGGTCAGCGTAGAGGCGGGCATCTGATCGTGCATGTCGCTTCAGGCCCGCTTCACAGCAGCCAAGGCATGGGCAGCAGCCGCTCCATCTGGCGTTCGGGCGCGGCCAGCGGCTTGAAGCCATAGCGCGCGTAGAGGCCGTGAGCGTCACGCGTCGCCAGCATCCAGCGGCGCACCCCTTGCAGACCGGGATGCGCGAGCACGGTCTCGATCAGCCATTGGCCCAGCCCCGCGCCTTGGTGTTCTTCCAGGATAAAGACATCGCACAGATAGAGATAGGTGGCGTAATCGGTGATGGCGCGCGCCAGCCCGATCTGTTGGTCGCCATAATAGACGCCGAAGTTGAGCGAGTGGCGTAGGGCGCGCGCCGTCACAGCGCGCGGGCGGCCCGTTGCCCAGTAGGAACGGCTGAGATAGCTGTGGATGGCGTCTAGGTCGAGCCGTGCCGGGTCGGTGCTGATGGTATACTCGCCGCGCGCCACGTTGATCGGCGCAAGATCGCTGCTGCCGAGGGTCATCATAATTGAATGGCCTCCGGAATCTGGGCGTCGAGACATTGGCGCAGTTCGGCGGGCGAGATGTTGCCGCCGCTGAGGATCAGCGCGACCTTTTTGCCGGCCAGCCGTTGGCGCAGACGCAGCGCGGCGGCGAGCGGGGCCGCGCCGGCGGGTTCAGCCAAGGTCTTGGCCTTTTCCAGCAGCAGCCGCACGGCGACGCGCAGCTCGTCGTCGTCGACCAACACAAAGTCGTCGAGCAATCCCCAGAGGATGCGCTGCGGCAGCATAAAGGGTTCGCCGGTAGCTAATCCGCCCGCAAAGGTCTGGCTCGGCGCGCTGCGCCAGTCGCGCGCCTGCCAGGTGAGATAGGCGGCGGGCGCGCCGCTGGCCTGCACGGCAATGACCTCGATGGCCGGGTTGATCGCTTTGGCCGCCAGACAGGCTCCCGCCGCGCCGCTGCCCCCACCGATGGGGACGAGGATCGTCTGGATGTCGGGCTGGGTCTGCAAGATCTCGAGCGTATGCGTCGCCACCCCGGCGATCAGCAGCGGCTCGTCGCCCGACGAGACAAAGCGCAGCCCGGCTTCTTGCTCCAGAGCAGTGCAGTGGCGTTTGCTTGCCTCGAAATCTGCGCCATGAAAGACCACCTCGGCGCCGTAGGCGCGCATGGCCTCGACCTTGATCGGGTTGGCGTTTTCGGGCACGACGATCACGGCGCGCGCATCAAAGAGTTGGGCGGCGTAGGCCATCGATTGGCCATGGTTGCCGGTGGAGGCGGTGACGATGCCGCGCCGCCGGCTCTCGGCGTCGAGATGCGCCATGAAGTTAACGCCCCCGCGCACCTTGAACGCGCCGATGGGCTGGTAGTTTTCGTGTTTGACGTACACCTCTGCGCCCAGCAGCCGGTCGAGCATGGGGTAGTGGTGCAGCGGGGTGGGCGGCAAGTAGCGATGCACGATGTTGGCCGCGGCCACTACATCGCGCAAGGTCGGCTGGTTGGGTGCATGAGACATGGCGCGCTCCGTGCACTGGGGGATCGACGCCGTCTCAGCGTTCACGGTCGGCGCGATCCTGGGTGAAGTGACGATTGAGGCGGTATTCATGGACGGCGCGCATGATCGTGCCCGCCACCATCCATGTTGAAACGCCAAAGACCAGACCGGATGTCCCACCGAGGATCAAGCCTTCGGTGCCGCCCCAGTATGCGCCGCTGAGCGAGCCGGAGAGTGCGCCGGCCAGCGCAAGGAACATCAGCAACTGCATGGAAGTCGTCTCCTGTTGCCTACGTGGAGGCCCGCCGAGCGCGTTCTCAGAGGAGAGAAGGCCCGAAAAGGGGGTGCGGAACCCATCCACGGGTGAGCACGGGCCGGCCTGACGCCGGCATGCTCTACTTATACGACTGTGCAGCCTGTCTGGTTTCGCTCCGCTGGATCGCGTTGATCGCGCGGCGGTTTCCGGTCCGACTTCAGTCCGCTTCTCTACCCCTTGCTGGCACGGCGCATGGCGCGGCGGGCCATGAAGATCGCGCCCAGGGCGGTGAAAAGCGCGATACCCAGCTTGGTCACGTCGACGATCGGTTCGACGCGGACGCCGTTGGGGCCGGCGATGATAGCCGCTACGGGCCGGCCCGCGGAAAAGCCGCCGCCGCCCACGCCTCCCCCACCCCCCTCGTCGTCGGGGCCTTGACCGCTGCCGGAGCCTAGCCCCATGCCGACTGAAATCTCGGCGGCGGTGATGACGATGTTGTCGCCCGCCTTCACCGGTTCGCCAAAGACCGCGCCCGGTTCGGCGATATCGAACAGCCGGCCCAACGTAGCCAGCGCCTCGTCTTGCGAATCGGCAGCGCCATAGCGCCTGAGACCGAGTTTCATGCGGATGCCTCCTTTTGTGCATTGAGCCATGCTAAGATCAGCAGGACGAAAAGGGTCGCTGCGATCAAGGCATACCAAGCCATGCGTGTCGGGTCGGGGATGGGCACGCGCGCCTCCTCCCCCTCCTGTTCGACGAACACGGCGACGGGATATTGCCAGACAAAACCGCCGCTGGGCCAGCGCAGCAGCAGACGCCGTGCCACCGGCGTCAAGGTGATGTCGCCGGCCTCCAGCGGTCTGCCGGTGCGTAGCTGCCAGGCGATGCCTCGTTTTCGATGGATGCTGCGCGTCATCGGTTTGACTCCATGGCATTGGCGGCCCGGCGCGCGGGCCGTTTGATCGTCAAGGCCAGCAGCGCAATCGCCGCGGGCAATACCAAGAGCGTGGTCAGGGCCGGGGCATAGCTGCCCAACAGGTCATAGCTCAACCCCAAGGGATACGCCCCCAGCGCCGTGCCGCCCACCGTGCCCAACATGGTCGCGCCGCGGATCGAACCGAGATAGCGGCGGCCAAAGTATTTGGCCCAGACGGTCGCATCCATGACGCGCATGCCGCCTGTGACCACGCCCATCAGCGCCGAATAGAGCAGCACCTGGCCCCAACTCTGCAAGAACTGCACCATCAGCATGCACGCGGCCAGCAGCCCCATCTGCGCCACCAGCAGCCAGCGCGGCGAGACACGATCCAGCAGCACGCCCATGGCGAGATTGCCGCCAATCGAAAAGAGCGCCGAAATCTGGAAAGAGTGGACGGCCAGGGCGAGCGCCAGCCCGCGCACCGCAAAGAGCGATGCCTGATGAAAGACCAGCCCGGCGGTGATCATCGAGAGCGTGGAGAAGGCGGCGGCAAAGAGCCAAAAGACGCCGGTGCGCCGCGCTTCGGGCAGAGTCCAATGCTCTTCGCCCGACAGCTCTACGCTGTGGGCGTCGCTGTCGCCGTCGGGGTGCAGCCCATAGAGTTCGGGGCGGTCGCGAAAGAAGAGCCAGCCCACGGGGACCATAAGCAGCATGCTCAGCCCGCCCAAGGCGACCCAGGCCCCGCGCCAGCCGAAGGCTGTGATCAAGCGGCTGCTCAACGCCGGAAAGATCAACAGGCTGATGGCAAGGCTTTGGCCCGCCAGCCCCATGACCAGCCCGCGGCGGCGCACAAACCATTGCGCGATCGCCGTGCTGCTCACCAACTGCATGGAACCAAAGCCCAGAAAGCGCACCAGCAGCAGGCCGGCCAGCAGCGTGACGACCCCCGTCACCTGCGACAAGGCCATGATCGACAGGCCAAAGGCCAGCGCAGTCACCACGATCAAACGGCGCGTGCCGTAGCGGTCGACCAGGCGGCCCGTGATGGGCAGCAAAAACGAGGCCGACAGCGTGGCGACGCCATAGAGCAGCGAGACGTTGGCGCGTGAGATGCCCAGGTCGCGCACAAACGAATCGATAAAGAGGCTGACCGTAAAGGTCTGGCTCGGCCCCATCAGGACGATGCCCGCGGTGCCCGCGGCCAAGACCACCCAGCCATAGAAGAACGGGACACGGCGGATCAGGCGGCTGGGGCGCGGCGCACCGCTTGCCGAAGTAACAACGGACGAAGTCGCAACGTGAGTCATGCCGTACAGGTCATCGATCTAGCACATGGGCCTAGCATACAGGTGACGGCGGGTCTCGATGACCGGTCGTCGCAGATTTGGAACCGTTGAGCGCACAACCCTGCTGCTCGATGCAGCAGCCTATTCGCTCCGCACGGGCGCGCTATAGGTGGCGTCTTCGCCGGCCAAGCGGTCGGCCTCGTCTTCGCTGACGCGCACCAAAAAGAGCGGGCAGGAGGAACGCTTGAGCACCTGGGCCGCGATATTGCCATGCAGCCAGCGGCTTGGTCCCAGCCGTGCATAGGTGGTCTTGGCGATCAGATCGACGCCGCTGTCGTCGGCGATGGCGACGATGGCATCGGCGATGGCGTGGCTCTCCACGATCTTGATCGAACTGCGGATTTGGTGCTGCTGCAGCCGCTGCTGGATGCCCTGCAGATAGGCGCGCGCCCGTTCACGCTCGCTGCTGGTATCCAACAACGGGGTCAGCCCATAGGCGGCGGCTTCATACTCTGGGATGGCGGGCGGGCGAAGCTGGATAACCCAGCCCAACACTACTTCGGCATCGAACTTGCGTGCGATCTCTTCGACATAGGGCAGCGCCTTTTCGGCCAGCCGCGAACCGTCGAGCGGGGCAAGAATCTTACGGAACAAGGAATTCCTCCTTTCTAGCGTAGGGGTTCTGCCCCAGTGTACTACGAAGCGGGCAGGGACACAATGGCGGGCGCAATTTCCAGTTTTTCCTCAGGGGGGAACCTGCTATAATGCCCGCATGGCAACCCGCACCACGGCGCACTCTTCTCGTCCCCTGACCGACCGGCCCAGCCGGCGCGGGCTTTTTGGCTGGCGTCCCGACCAACAGTGGGAGGCCTATCTCTTTATCCTGCCCAGCTTTATTGGTTTTCTGGTCTTTGTGGCGCTGCCGGTGGTGGTTTCGCTGCTGCTCAGCTTTGTAGACTGGAACCTGCTGCGCCCGCCCGAATGGGTGGGGTGGGCCAACTATCGCCAACTGCTGACGCGTGACCCGGTCTTTTGGCGCGTGGTGCGCAACACGGTCTACTTTATGCTGACCATCGTGCCGCTGCAGTTGATGTTGGGGCTGGCGCTGGCCGCGGCGCTCAACCAGAATCTGCGCGGGCGGCTGGTCTACCGGGTGATCTACTTTATGCCCGTGGTCACGACGATTGTGGCGGGCGCGATCGTCTTTCAGTTTTTGCTCAACCGCGATTTTGGGTTGATCAGCCAAGCGATCTGGAAGCTGGGCGAATGGACGGGGCTGCCCATCCAGCCGCCCGATTTCTTGAACAGCACGCGCTGGTCGAAGCCGGCGGTGGTGCTGTTGACGCTGTGGAAGAACACCGGCTTTACGATGGTCGTCTATCTGGCGGCGCTGCAGGGCGTGCCCAAGGAACTCTACGACGCCGCCGAGGTCGACGGCGCAAACGGCTGGCAGCGTTTTCGCAACGTGACCATCCCCCTGATCAGCCCTACCACCTTCTTTCTGCTGATCATCCAGATGATCGGCGCGTTCCAACTCTTCACCGAAGCCTATACCATGACACGCGGCGGCCCGGCGCAGTCGACGCTGACCGTGGTCTATTATATCTATCAGAACGCCTTCCAGTTTGGGCGCATGGGCAAGGCATCGGCCATTGCTTGGTTCCTGTTTATCTTTATCTTCCTCTTCACCTTGCTCCAGACGCGCATGCAGCGCCGCTGGGTGCACTACGAAACTGAAGCATGACAGGAGCACGGGCATGACGACCGCAGAACTTGCGCCGCGGCGGGCGCGCCCCGGCCCGCGGCGCAGCGCGCACTGGCTGCTGCATCTGGTGTTGATCTTGGGCAGCACGCTGATGCTGATGCCCTTTGGCGTGATGCTGCTGGCGTCGCTGATGCCCAAGGCCGACATCTTGCAGCGCACGGTGCGGCTGGAAAATCTGACGCTGCAAAACTATGTGCAGATGTTTTCGGCGGTCCCCTTTGGCCGTTTCTATCTCAACAGCCTGATTGTGGCGGTGGCGACAGTTACCTTGCAGATTTTGACGGCGTCGCTGGCGGCCTTTGCCTTTGCGCGGTTGCGCTTCCGCGGGCGCGAGGCGATCTTTGTGCTCTACCTGGCGACGTTGATGATCCCGTCGCAGGTGACGATGATCCCCAACTTTATCCTCATGCGCTATCTACGCTGGTACAACACCTATCAAGCGTTGATCCTGCCCTCGGCCTTCAGCGTCTTCAGCACCTTTTTGCTGCGCCAATATTTTATGAGCGTGCCGCTGGATTTGGACGAGGCGGCGCGCATGGACGGCGCGGGCAGCCTGCGCATCTGGGGCCAGGTGATCCTGCCGCTGGCCGGACCGGTGATCGCCACGTTGACCATCTTTAACTTTCAGGCTTCATGGAATGAATTTCTCTGGCCGCTGGTGATCACCAACAGCGTCGACATGCGCACGATCCCTGTGGGTCTCAGTTCGTTTCAGGGGCAGTACAGCACTGAATGGCATCTGTTGATGGCCGGGTCGGTGGTGGCGCTGCTGCCGGTGTTGATCATCTACATCTTCGGCCAGAACTGGTTTGTGCAGGGGATCACCCTGTCGGGCATGGGCGGGCGCTAGGGCAGCGCCGGCCTGTGACGTGGCGCGGCCATCACGCAGGGGTACGGCAAGCGTCCGGAAGCATGGCGCGGAGCTGTGCTACAGTATCCGGTGAACGCAGCAAACCCAGAAGGAGGAGAGATGATGCCTAGAGTGCATAGTCGAGTGCATAGAATCGTCACGACCCTGAGCTTTGCTCTGCTGCTTCTGCTGCTCTTGACCGCGGGCGTGATGGCGCAGACCGGCCCCGCGGGCACTGAGGCAGACGGTGAGACGGCCGCGCCCTCGGTGCAGCCGGTTTTGGCGTCGGTGGCGCAGGCCGTGCCGCTCACGTTGACGGTCAATGTGCCCGGTCCCACCGGCACGATCACAGTAGAAGTGCCGGTAGTTTTGCTGCTGGACCTGCGCATCGGCATTGGCGACAGTATCACGGCGGCGCTGGCCGTCACCCCCAGCCAAGTGATCACGCAGAGCGAGCGCGTCACTCTGCCTGTCACCGGCGGCGCCGCGCCGGTCGCGGCGGAGACGCCCGCGGCCGGGGAGACGCTGGCCCCCACCGTCGCGCCCACGGCGCAGCCCACACGCGCCGGAGCCACGTTGACGCCGACGCCTGCCGCCGCTGCGACCGAAGCGCCGGCAGAGCCGGAAG
>QEUY01000183.1 GCA_003577365.1 Chloroflexota bacterium
CCGATGCGGTCGAAGTTGCCGTCCACCGTGGGGGTCAGCTCGCGGCCGCGCACGCCGCCGCTCAGCTTCATGGGGCCGGTGTGGACGGCCTTGACGCCGATGGCGGCCAGAGCACGCCAGAGGCTTTCATCGCCCAGCGTCGCCAGCACCGATGTGCCGGGGCGGGTGATGATCGAAGCGGGGTAGGCCGTGAACCAGACCGAGGCCAGCGCCGAGGCCGCACGCGGCTGGGTTTCGGCATAGGGATGCTGCCAGAGCGCGCCCTGCCCGGAATAGCGCCGGGCGATGGGCTGCACGCGCTGTAACATGGAGTGCTCTTGCAGCCAAGCAATGGTGCCGGTGTCGGGCGGGGTCATCGCAACTCCTTGATCGCAACTCCTTGAGAGAAGCATGAAGATTGAGAGCAGAATCAAAGGGCAGAATAAAAAAAGGCCGGCTGTGACACCGGCCCTTTTGGGCTGCCTATTCTCGGTCAGGCAAGGCCTGCCGTCACGTGGTTAGAGCTTGCGGACGTTGGCTGCCGCCGGGCCTTTGGGGCTGTCCTGAATTTCAAACTCGACGCGGTCGCCTTCGGCCAGACTGCGGAACCCCTGGGCAATGATAGCGGAGTGGTGGACAAAGACATCCTTGCCACCCTCATAGGCCAGGAAGCCATAGCCCTTCTGGTCGTTGAACCACTTGACGGTGCCGATCACACGCTGCTCGCTCATTGTTGGAAAACTCCTATGTGCGTACTTCGAGGACTGAAGGTTCTTACAAAACGTTGTCGTTCCCAACAGATGAGCAAAAAAACGCCGCCCAGACGGTAAGTCTGGACGGCGGTTCGCGCAACTTGACAGAACTTACAACATCTTGCGTAGCCTATCCTACTACAATCCAGAAAAGCTGTCAAGCAGTTTGCAGGTGAATTTTTCCGCCGTCAAGCTAATTGCCGCCTAACGAACGGGGGCATAGACCCGCCGTTGGGCAAAGCCGCGGCGCGCAGTATAATTAACGACGCGGCGGGCCGCGCCCGGCCCCCAAGCGACAGGGCTGCCGCAGGGGGACCCTAGGATAGGAGACCCCTATGATAGGAGACAACCATGACCAAGGAGACCGCAACCTACCAGCAGCTTCAGCAGCTCATCGCCCAGCCGGGCTGCCCCCTCTGCGGGCTGGCCCAACAGGCGGTGAGCACCTATCTGGACACGCTGTTATGGGAGTCGTCAACCGACTTTAACCTACAGACAATCCTGGCCGCATCGCTTGGTTTCTGCGGTCGCCACAGCCGCCAACTGCTCACCTTTGGCGGCCAGCGTCTCGCCGCCGCCGTCGTCGAACGCATGGCGCTGCTGGCCGCGATCCGCCGTCTGCCTGAATTGATCGACGCTGCCGAGCCGCCGCCGGCTCGCTTCCGTTTGGGCAAGCTGCGGTCTAGAACTCAAGCACAGCCGGCGCAGTTAGGCTTGCCCGACAGCATCCAGCCCTGCCCCGCCTGTCTGCGCGAAGCGACCGAAACCGAACGCGGCGTCGAGGTACTTCTGAAACATCTGGACGACCTTTCCGGCCCGCTGCGCACAGCCGGCGGGCTGTGTCTGCCGCATTTCATCCAGACCACGCGCGCCGCGCCCGCACCCCAGCGCGCCGTCCTCTTGGCGATCCAACAAGCGGTCTGGCACGACCTCGCCGGCCATCTGGAGGAGTTTATCCGCAAACATATGGACCACCACCACGCCGACCCGATCAGCGATCCAGCACGCCTGTCTGTGGAGCGCACCATCGCTGCGCTGACCGGCGAGGTTCCTGTCCGCTAGCCGCGCGCTTGTCGACAGAATGAATTCTTTCTCTTCATCTCTCCACACACCGAAAGCAAACCGCATGTCCGCGCTGCAATATTACAAGCCCGACGCGCCACACCTGTGGGTGGGCGACTGCATGCCCTTTTACCATGACGGTCTGTTTCATCTCTACTACCTGCTCGACGAAGGGCATCACCAGGCGCTGGGCGGGCTGGGCGGCCATCAATGGGCGCACGCCTCCTCGCCCGATCTGATCCACTGGACGCATCACCCGCTGGCTTTGGCGATCACCGAGGACGAAGAGCGGTCGATCTGCACCGGCTCGGTCTTTTATCAGGACGGCGTCTACTACGCCTTCCACGCTGTGCGCCGCCCCGATTGGAGCCAGCGCCTCGGCATCGCCATCAGCGCCGACGGCATTACCTTCACCAAACAGCCCGCGCCGCCCTGTGCCGAACCGCGCGCAGGCTATGACCCGCTGCACTTCCGCGACCCGTTTGTCTTTCGAGAGGCGATGACCGGGCGCTTTCACATGCTGGTCACTGCCAAATATCTGGAGTACGCCATCCCCGCCTTGGGCGGCTGTCTGGCGCATCTGGTCTCCGACGATTTGCAGCGTTGGACGCTGGTCGAGCCGTTTCTGATCCCCGGCTTCGACGACCCACCCGAATGTTCCGACCTGTTTGAATGGAACGGCTGGTATTATCTGCTCTTCAGCAACCGGCTGCAGACGCGCTATCGCATGGCGCGCACCCCGCTTGGCCCCTGGCTACGCCCCGCGCTGGATCTGCTCGACGGCCCCTGGTCGCGCGTGATGAAGACCGCCGCCTTTCACGATAACCGGCGCATCGGCGCGGCCTGGATCGGCACGCGCAGCGGCGACAGCGACAGCGGCAAATTCCAATGGGGCGGGCACGCCGTCTTCCGCGAGCTGGTGCAGCAGCCGGACGGGACGCTGGGCGTCAAGTTCCCGCGCGAGATGGTTCCGGCGAGCGGCGCGGCGCTTCCGCTGCCCGCGGCGGCGTTGACGCCGGGCACGACGATCGACGGGTCCCGCGTTCATCTGGAGGCGGGCGACGGCATGGCCGCGGCAGGTGTCGAAGGGCTGCCGCGCAACGCCCGAATCACGCTGCGCGGCGTCCCAGGGCGAAGCGCGCCGCGCTTTGGGCTGCGGCTGCGCGAGACCGCGCCCTTTGCCGGCGGCGTGACGCTCGACCTCTTGGCCGCGGCGCAGCGTGTAGAGGTGCACGACGCCGCCTTGGACCCTGTGGACGGGCTGGACGCGCCCTTCACGCTGGAGATCATCCTGAAGGGCGACCTGATCGACGTCTGCCTCGACGACCGGCGCTGTCTGATCAACCGCTGCCCCCAGCAGCGCGGCGACCGGCTGACGCTCTTCTGCCACACCGGCAGCGTTACCTTTGAAGACCTGACCATTCGGCGCATATACAGTGGAGAAGACTAGGTGGACTGGCTTTGGTTCTCAGTCCCAACTCACGTCTTAATCCCCTGACAAGGATTGGGTCCTTTCGGACTCTCCGCCCTATCTCCTATCTCCTCGCCCCTATTTCCTAACAAGGGTCTTAATCCCCTGACGAGGATTGGGTCCTTTCGGACTCTGGAAAAACTGTAGGGCTGACGCCCCACTCAGACGCCAGTATAGCACACTTTGTAGATCAATTCTACCCACTTTTATCCGCCAATATCGCCCATCAAAGGGTTTAGCCTCCCACCAGCGTGGGCGCTGCGAACACCCCCGCCGCGCGCCCCCCAGATTTCGCCCGATTGGCAGGGGGTCTTCGATCTGCAAGTTTCGCTGCCAAAACACCTCAAATGATCAGCAATCCCGGCTCGTCAATCGGCTGGGCCAGCCCCAAGTAGACGACCTTGGGACGGCAGCTCGCGCACAAGAAGTAGAAGCGGATGCTGTCTTCTTCGGGTTTGTGCAGCTTATCCAGCCGCGCCCGCAGCCCTTCCAGGTGTTGCGGCGTCACAACCAGCTCAAAGACAGAACGCTGCACCCGCTGCGCGCCAAAATCCAGCAGCAGCTTGGCAACCTTGAGCCGCCGCTTGTGGTCGGGAATATCATAGCTGATCACGACAAACTGCACGACACTCCGTCCTTGTACCCGGTTCAGCGCACCGTGAACGGGCGATAGCGAGGGCCGGTCTCTGCCGGCTCCAACGACAATGAGGCCGCCAAGGCATAGCTCTGTAACAAAAACAGCCGCCGGTAGTTGACCTGCTCGCCCGTTTCAGGATGCTGGAAGGGTTGCGTCAAGCGTGTCTCCAGCTCGCGGATAAAGAGCCGCATCCCATCCGGCGTCAGCACAATCGGCTGCTCCTCCTCGCCCGGCACAAAATGCTCCGGCGTGAGGATGGCGTTGTTGAGACAGCGCAGCGCCACCGAATCCACAATTAGAGGCCGAAATTCTTCCATGAGGTCGAGCGCCAAGCTGGGCCGGTTATAGCTCAGTTGGTGAAGGAAACCGATATAGGGGTCCAGCCCTGCGGCCTGCACTGCGCCCAACACATTCTGCGCCAGGATGGTATAGCCCAGACTGAGCAGCACGTTGACCGGGTCCGTGGGCGGGCGGCGTATGCGTTTGTCAAAGCGCCAGGGCGCTTTGAGCAGACTCTTCCACACCCCAAAGTAGAGCGCCGTGCCCTGGCCCTCGACCCCCATCAGGCTGGAGATAGCCGTGGTGCGCGGGATGCGTGCGATCAGCGCGTCCATGCTCTCGGCGGCGGCGCGCACGTCGGGCGCGTCCAGACGCCGCGCATAGCGCAGCAGAAAGACGCGCAGATTGTGCAGCTTGCCGCGCACGATGGCCTGTGCGGTGCTCAGCGTAAAGAGGGGGTCGCGGCTGCGCAGCACCTGGGCGACGCGGCGGCTGCCCTGACCACTTTCGGGGCCGGCCAGCCGCCCCAAAAACTGGCCGGCCTGGCTGAGGAGCACCACTTCGACGCCTTCGGCCAGCAGCAGATGCAGCGCCGGGGTGGTGATCTGGCTGTTGCCGAAGACGATCACCTGGCTGACCTGGATCAGCGGCACGCGCGCCAGCACGTCGCCGTTCTTGGAGATGACCAAGCGCCGGCCCTCGCGGGCGAGTTTGCTGCCTTGTTCCAGAAGATAGAGCGGGCTGCGCATAATCGCTTCAATCTGGTGCTACGGTCGTCTTAATCCCCTTGCGAGGATTGGTGTCTTTCCGACCGAAGGGTACAGCCGCGGCGTACTCAAAATCTGGGGCCGTCTTAATCCCCTTGCGAGGATTGGTGTCTTTCCGACACCGTACGTCTTCGTAATACTCGTCAATTGTTGTCATCCGGGTCTTAATCCCCTTGCGAGGATTGGTGTCTTTCCGACCCCAGGCGCAGCACTAGGGCGGATGCCCCACAAATCCAACCATTTCTCCCTCCGCTCAGATCAATCCATTCCATTTTACACGTCGTTCGTCCAGTTTCTAGGGTCACGCACCCCACCCTGGTATCGGCTGCGAACACCCCCCTCGCGGCGCCCCGTTTTTGCCGCCGCGCCGAAGGGGGTCTTCGCCAGCGTCTTCTTGATCGTGGCGTCTCAGCGCGCCACACGCACCTGGCCCATGCCGGTCGTGGTCTGGCTGCCCACGCCGCTGTAGAGCGCAAAGGCCGCCAGCAGGTGCAGCACGCCCAGCCAGTAGCGGTCGCCGCTCAACGCCGTATAGGTCGCCCGGCCCACCCCACCAACGCGCAGCCCTTCCCCCTTGTGGCCCACGGCCGCGCTGCGCAACTGGTAGCGGCTGAGCGCCACCATCTCCGCCCCAAAGCGGCGCACGTCCGGGCTGAGCGCCACCGGGCTAAAGGCGTTCCAGCGTTCGACCAGGCTGCCAAAGACCAGGTGGGGCAGCGGCACCGGCACATGCACCCTGCCCGACTTGAAGGTCGTGGGCGAGGCGAACTCCAGCGTCACACTGCGGCCCTGCTCCCCGCTCTGCGCCAGGTGCTGCGCCGCCAGCGCCGTGAAATCGGCCTGGCCCGTCCAGCCGTCGCGGTCCGGGTCGCACAGCGTCTCCACCACGCGCAGCCGGTGGCCGTCCAGATCAAGCTCGGCGGGCGGCGTATCCAGGAAGGCGGCGGTCAGCGCTGCCGCTACCTCGGCGCTCAGCGCGGTGAGGCGCACGGCATAGACATGGCCCGGCGAGAGCAACCCGTTGGGCGGCGCCCCCAGCAGCCCCGAACAGGTCAGCGGCTTGGGGCCGTCGCCGTCGTGGACGGCACGCGCCAGGGCCGGATCGATCTCGCCCAGCCGCGCCAGCGCCGTGGCATAGACGGCGCGGCCTAGATGGGGCGGCGCATGCTCCGGCGCGGCGGTCTTGAGCAGAAGCTTGAAGGCCAGGAGCATCAGCGCTGTTTGCGCGCCTCCTCACGCATCTGCTGCAGGTCGAGGATCTCGGCCACCTCATAGGTGCGCGGGATGCGGTCGGCCACCGGCCGTGTGCGCACCACCGGCGGGAAATAGCCCATACGCCCATGCAGTTCGGCCAGCAGGGCAGCCGTGATGAAATTGAGCGAGGGCAGCACCACCAGGATCGGCTGCGTCTGCCAGTCGTGCGCCGATAACGCTGCGGCCTCCGCCAGGGTGCGCACCTGCGGCGCAAAGGGCTGCTGCTCGTCGAACTGGACGGGGACGGTGCGCAGGTGGGTCACAGCCGCCCCGGTCAGCGCCTCGATGGCCGCAACCTGGTCGAGCGTCAGCGGGTGCGAGAAGTTGAGCAGGATCATCCTGCATCTCCTTCGGTGGGGAGGGGCAGCTGGTACAGCCGGCGGCAATGCTTATTAACCCCCTCCGCCAACACTGCGGCTTTGCTAGGATTATGCCGTTTGCCGGCGTGCATGATGTCATTGCGCAGATTGCCCAGCGTGTTATAGAGGTCAAGCGCAGTGGCCGCTTGTGGGATCTTGCGTAGCTTCATCCCGGTGCTAAAGGCGTGATCGCCAAACGAACCACCTGAATCCTGACGTTCTGTGTTCGCGGTTGCAATCACTCCCTCGACCTCGCGGCGCGTTGCTTTGTCCAGCGGATCGACAAAACCGGCGTGAAGCAGTATCCACGTCACCAGCCACTCGCGGCCCAGCCCAACGGCCTGCACAAACTGGCCGCGCCCCAGATGCCACTGGATCATCTCGCGTTCGATGCGCAGCGCCTCCACCGGCGTCGCCTGCTGGGCTTTGGCATCCAGCGCCAACGGCCCATACTCAGCCTTGACGCGCTCCGAGATCAACCTGAATGGCAGCGTGCCCAGCAGCGTTACCTCGCGCAGAGCATCAATC
>QEUY01000184.1 GCA_003577365.1 Chloroflexota bacterium
TTCCGAATAGCCCAGATTGGGCAGCCGCAGGAACCCGGCTACCAGCGCCAGCGCCAGCAGCCCGGCAGCCAGCCCTGTCTCCAGACGCAGCGGCGGCCACGCATCCGGCGCGGGCATCGTCCGGCCCGGCCCGGCCTGCGCCGCGCCTGCCGCCCGCCGCCAGACCAGCAGCGCCAGCGCCAGGGCCAGCCCATCGAACGCCGCCAGCACCTGCCAGGGCAGGAGCGGGCCGGGCAGATAGCTCAGGAGCAGCATCCCCACCACGGTTACGCTTGCGCCCGCACCCAGGCTGTAGACGCTGCGCTCCCCCAGCCCCAGCGGGGCCGCGGCGCGGCCGCCCACCAGCCATTCGACCAACAGCCAACCGGGCAGCAGGCCGGTGATCAGCAGCGCGGTCGCGCTCTGCACGATCAGGGGTACGGCCAGGGGCAGCGCCGGCCACAACAGCCCATGCGCCGCCAGCGCCCCGCTCAAGACCAGAACCGCCGCCTTCCTCACCGAAGCTCCACGCTGCCCAACGGCACAAACCCCAGATCGGCTTCATGACCGGCGGCAAAGACCGGCAGCCGCGCCATGCTGCCCTCGTCATACATCCCCATCTGCAGCGTATAGCGCCCCGGCGGCAGGCCGGGCGGGAGGGTGATGCTGTGTGTCTCTTTGAGCGTGTGGCCCGGAAGCCAAAGCTTGGTCGGGATCAGCCCGGTGTAAGGGTAGTTGCCGGGCAGTTTGCGCGTGGTCAGATAGCGCGGGTTGAGGTTATAGTGCCGGATGCCAAACTCCTCGCGCAGCTCGAAAGGATAGTGGTCAAAGCTCTGCACGGTGCTGCCCTGCGCATCGACCAGATGCAGAAAGACCTTGTAATTGGCGTCGGGCGGGCGCAGCGTCTCCCAATAGGCAGTGACCTGCGCCTGGCCGCCACGCCGCCATGGCCCCGGCGCGATCCACCAGCCGGCCAGACGGAACTGGTCGCCCAGCCGGTAGTCCGCCGCCTGGCCGGCGGGCACGGCGCTGTCGGGCGGGACGGCGAAGATCTCTTGGTCATATTCAGGCTCGTCCGGGTGAAACTGCACCAGATGCAGGCTGAAATAGTCGATCGCCATCTGGCGCAGGTCGGGGACCATCTCGTCGAAGGTAGTGGCGTTAGCCAACAGCGCACAGTCGTGACGGTCGATCTCGGCCATGATGTCGGGCGCTGTGAGCAGCCCCACCGCCAGCCGCGCCGAAGAGACTTCGGACAAATAGGGCGTCGAGAGCCGCCCGGTCAGAAAGTGCAGCCGGTTCTCCTTAGAGACAATACAGTCGTCCGGGGCCGTGGTCGCCCGGACGTAGTCGATCAACAGGCGGCGTACCGGATGATGGTCGGTGAAGTTTTCGGTGCGCGCCGCCTGTCCTGCCGCGGTCACCATCCAGACCAGGACCAGCGCCGTGAGCGCGGCCACGCCCAACCGCCAGGCGCGCCGCGACGTAGCCAGGGCATTGGCGACGGCCATGCCGCTGAGCGCAGTCAACGCCGGCAACAGGATGATCAGATGGCGCGTGCGCAGAGGGGTGTGCAGCGACAGAAAGAGCGAGCCGAACAGCAGCCAGGCCACCCAAACCCAGATCGCCGAATCGCGGCGCAGGCTGAACAGCCCCCAGAGCGCGCCCAAAAAGAGCGGCACAAACTGCGTAAATTCGGCCCACTCGCGCACTTCCTCGACATCCTCTTCGTGGCGCAGATCCAGCCGGAAATCGACGACCTGTTGATAGACCAAGACGGGGTCGAAGAGTAAGACAAAGACCAGCAAGACGGCCAGCGCGCCCGCCGCCCACCACAGCCCCATGCGCAGCAGCGCAGGCCAGGCAGCGCGCAGGGGGCGACCCTCGTTCGTCGCCTGCCAGTGCTGCACCATCTGCACCAGCACGACCGCGGGCACAAAGGGGACAAAGACCTTGATCGCCATGCTCAGCCCAAAGAGCAGGCCCGAAAGCAGCAGACGCCAGGGGGCCGGATGGTCGCGGTACTCTTTCATGGCCCAGAGCGACAGCAGCCCAAAGGCCAGCGCCGCCGACTCCAGATTGATGGTCGTCGACCCGCTGAAATAGAGGGGATGGAAGGAAAAGAGCAGCGCGGCCAGCGTGGCCGCGACCAGCGGCTGCGTTTTGGTCTGGCGGTAGACGATGGCGAACAGGGCCGCCACCGCCAAGACCGCATAGCTCATCATCAGCAGGCGGACTTGGGGGCCGGTCCCCCACAGCAGAACGCTCCACTCGATGCTCAACAGCGCAAAGGGGGCGATGCCGGTAAAGACCTCGCGATAGGGCGCGGCCCCGCGGCTCGCCAGCGTGGCAAACATTAGGTTGTGCGTCTCGTCATAGCCCAAACTGTTGGTCAGCGCAAAGTAGAGGCGCGGCAGCAGCGAGACGGCTACGAGCGCGGCCAATGCCCACAGCCAACGCCGTGCATGGGGGGTGGAAAGGGTCTCCTGCTCAGCCTGAACTGCGTCATGGGGTGCAAGTGCGATCTTTTTTGTCATGCGTGGATAGGTTATTCATGCGACCAACTGCCTTGGTCATACACCAGGCGCGCCAACGGGATCAGCGGTTCGTCCGGCACTGCGCCCGCGACCCGCGCCTCGACCGGCGCGCCGGTCGCACCGTCATAGACCAGCGCCTGCACCGTATAACGCCCCGGCGTGGCGATGGGGGGGAGGCGCAGCGCCAAATGGCCGATCTTGGCCTCGCCCACGGCCCAGGTGGTCGGCGGGAGCAGCGGGCCGATCAGCAGATCATCCTGCTGATCCAGCAGGCCGCCCGCCTCGTCTACCAGCCGCAGCGAGACTTTATAGTCCAGGGCCGGTCGCTTCAACACCTGCCAATGCAAGGTGACCAGCAGATAGGGCTGGCCGTGATCCGTCTCCTGCGGCAGCGCCAGGTCGACGCTGTCCAACAGCAGTTCGTGGCCGACGGCGAGGTCCGGCTTGACGGTCCGCGCCGTCTGGATCGAATGGGGGCTGATAAAGCCGCAGACCTCCAGCGCGGGCCAGACGACACAGTCGGCGTGGTGCGCCACTGCGATCAGAAAATGGCGCACAAAGGCATTGGGGTCGACTGCGCGATCTTCATAGTGGACCAGCCAGAGCGAGGGATGGCGCTGGAGGGCATCTAAAATCTGGTCGTCCTGCACCTCGGGGATCACTTGGGGGATCACCGCGGGCATGGCCGCCCAGGCGGGCGAAGCCGGCGACAGGTCGATCTCCGGCACAGGGAGCAGCCGCAGGGTGTCGCCCAGCGAATCGCGCAGATAGTAGCGCAGCGGAAAATACTGCTGGGGGATCTCCAGCAGCGCGGCGTCGCCTGGGTGGGCGTAGATCTCCAGGTGGTCCGCCACCTCACGAAATTCGTCGCGCTCGATGCGGTAGTAGTGCAGGATATTGCCCCACAACAGCACGGCCAGCAGCACGACCGCCGCCGCCAACCCTTGGCCACGGCGGCGCTGCCACAGCCGGGCGACCCCCAGGGCCGCGGCGACGATCAGTCCACCCAGGAGCAAACTGGACAACAGCGCGGCCACCGGGTTGACCAGCCCGGCATAGACCCCCAGCGTCGGCTGCCCGCGCAGCAGGAGGCTCGCCTGCTCCCCTAGCCGCCACACCCCGCCCCCCGCCGCTGCGGTGGACAGCCCGCCCGGCAGCATCCACAGCAGCGCCAGCGGCAGCGCCGAGACCAGCAGCGCGCCCGCCGTCCAGGGCAGTGCCGCCAGGCGCGCCTCCCTAGCGCGCAGCCACACCCACCCCACCCAGAGCAATTCGGCGAACAAGATGGCTGCGGTGTAGGGGTTGAGGAGCAGCATCAGCCAGTTAATCGCCACCAGCGCGACCAGCCGCCGTATACGCGCGCCGGTCGTGACCTGCCCGGCCAGCAGCCAGAGCGACGCCAGCAGACAGAGCAGGGTGAGGTTGTGCGCGGTCACATGCTGGCTGTAGAAGAGCGACCAGGGGGAGAAGATCCACAGCAGCGCGGCGATGACGCGCAGCGCCGCCGGCAGACGCAGATAGGCCGACAAACGCCAAAACAACACGACGCCAAGCGTGGCCGCTATCACCGGCACAAAGCGCAGCGCCAGCAGCGACGCCCCCGCCGCGGCGATCCAGGCGCGCAGCAGCAGCGGCCAGAATAGCGGCTCGGCGACGAGGCGCTGCCACGCGCCGTGCAGCAGCGCGGCCGGCGGCGCATATGCCCACTCGACCAGCGCGGCCTCTTCGATGGTCAAGGGACGGCGCGTGATCCCCCACAGGCTGACGCCAAAGGTCAGCAGCGCCAGGGCGCCGGGCAGCGCGACCGCCAGCGTGCGCGCCGCCAGCAGCGGCGTGCGCCGCGCCCACACCCCCACTCGCCGCCAATCTTCGTCGGGAAGGCGCGCCAGCAGCTCATAGAGCATGAAGACGAAAAAACAGAGCGCAAACAGAAACTCGCCCAGTTCCTCCTCGTCGGTAGTCGGGACGTCGAGCATCAAGATCGCGCCGAGGATAAAGCCGAGGGTGAGAAAGCGCGGCGGCACGACGAAGTAGAAGCGGCGCAGCAGCCCGGCCAGCCGCGGCTGCGCCGCAAAGAAGGGCAGCACGCCGCCATAGAAGAGCAGCACCAGCCCCGCCACATCCTTGGTGCGGATGTCCAGCAACCCTTGCAGCAGGTTGTGCAGGTTGATCTCGTCTTGGTCGCTGCGCTGTTTGAAGAAGTCGGGCGTGGTGACGCCTAGCGCCCGCTGCCCCCAGCTGATCTCCTCCATCGCCAGCAGAAAGCAGGCCACGCCAAAGGCGAGAAAAAACCAGCCATAGGCCGACACGCGGCGCGTGCGCGCAAAGATGACCAGGGCGAGCACGCCGCTGAGCATGAGGAAGACGAACGAGAGCTGCTCAGGGTAATCCTCTTCGCCCAGGGTGGCGAGATACATCGTGCGATCCACGAAGAAGAGGATGATATAGACGACGACGAACAGCGGAAAGACCAGCAGCGCCAGCAAGCGCAGGTCGGCGATTGCCTGCTGCCTGGCCTGCTCCACCGCGGCCGCGGCGGGGACCGTCTGGCGCACGGCTGTGTCTGGGGAGGGCGGCTCGATTGTAGCAGGATTGGTGGAGGCCATCGCCCCCCGAAACCGTGACATAGGCTTTGGGCGGGAACTCACCCCATCCTCCCGCCGGCTCCTTTGGCGTCTTGGCCCGACTGCCCGCCCGCCTCGGCCTCTTTGCCGGCGTAGAGGGCGGGGTCGCGGCCATAGAGCAGCGTGGTCGCCAACAGCCGGTCTGCCACCTGTTCATTGACCTGGCCGGGCAGCAGCCGCCAGCCCCAGTTGCCTGTGCTGCGCCCCGGCAGGTTCATGCGCGCCTCCGTGCCCAGGTCGAGCACGTCTTGCATGGGCACAATCGCGATCACGGCGATGCTGCTAAAGGCGGCGTCGATCAAGCTCCAGGCAGGGTCGTGGCCGTCGGTGCGGCAGTAGCGCCGGAAGTGGTCGCGCTCGTGGTCGGTGGCGCTCTGTTCATACCAGCCGCGCGTGGTGTCGTTGTCGTGCGTGCCGGAATAGACGATAAAGTTGGGCCGATAGTTGTGGGGCAAGAACTTGTCGGTGGCGTCGGTGCTAAAGGCGAACTGCAAAATCTTCATGCCCGGCAGGTCAAAGCGGTTGCGCAGCTCGATCACGTCGGGCGTGATCTCGCCCAAGTCTTCGGCGATGATCGGCAGCTCGCCCAGTTCGCCCAAGATCGTCTCAAAGAAATGCGCGCCCGGCCCGGCGACCCAGCGCCCGTTGACCGCGGTCGGCTCGCCGGCGGGCACTTCCCAATAGCCGGCAAAGCCGCGGAAATGGTCGATCCGTACCATGTCATAGAGACGCAGCGCGGCGTGGATGCGGCGCAGCCACCACCGATAGCCGTTGGATTTCATCACGTCCCAGCGGTAAAGCGGATTGCCCCACAGTTGGCCGGTGACGCTGAAATAGTCGGGCGGCACGCCGGCCACCACCGTCGGCTGATAGCCGTCGTCGAGATAGAACTCGCCGGGGTTGGTCCAGGCGTCGCTGCTGTCCATGGCGACGAAGATCGGGATATCGCCCAGGATGCGGATCTGGGCGTCGTTGGCATAGACTTTGAGCCGCTGCCACTGGCGATAGAAGAGCCATTGGTTGAACTTGTGGGCGTGGATGGCGGCGGCATGGGTCTTTTCAGCCTGGGCCAGCGCCTTGGGCCGGCGGCTGCGCAGCGGCATCGCCCACTGGTTCCAGGGTGCGCCGCCGTGGGCGTCCTTGAGCGCCATAAAGAGCGCAAAGTCGTGCAGCCAATCGGCCTCGGCGGCGCAAAAGGTGTCGTACTCGGCCCGCTGTTCGGGCGTGGCGCGCGTGGCAAAGGCGTCCGCGGCTTGGCGCAGGAGGGGCAGCTTCCACCGATAAATCGCGCCGTAGTCCACACGGTCGTCGGGGAAGTCCGGCGCTTGGTCGAGCAGCGCCTGATCCAGCAGGCCATCGGCGGCCAGTTCTTCCACGTTGATCAGATAGGGGTTGCCCGCAAACGAGCTAAAGCTTTGATAGGGACTGTCGCCATAGCCGGTCGGCCCCAGGGGCAAGACCTGCCAGATGCGTTGGCGGGTATGGGCCAGGAAGTCCACCCACCGATAGGCGGTTTCGTTGAATGTGCCAATGCCAAAGCGGCCCGGCAGCGAGGTCGGATGCAGCAAGATGCCGCTCTGGCGTGCGTAGTGCAGCTCTGATGGCATGAACATCTCCCCTAAAGGCAACCCCTGAATGACAGGTCAAATGACAAAGACCCCCAACGCAGGCCGGGGTCTATCCGCCCAAGAGCATCTGCGTGGTCCACTGCACGCCTACAGCCCACAGCACCGACCAGAGCAGCACCCAGCCGCTTTGCAGCCCAGCGCGCGGCACTTCCTCCAGGGGGTAGGCCCCCGGCATCCACAGCGCCGGCGCGCGATATTGGGGCAGCAGCCCATAGGCCAGCGCCGCGCCCCCCACCAGCCCGCCCATGTGCCCCCAGTTGTCGATGCCGCCTGCGCCCAGCCCAAAGATCAGGTTGACG
>QEUY01000185.1 GCA_003577365.1 Chloroflexota bacterium
TTCTTCAACCCGGCGCTGTTTGATCGCGCGGAAGCCGCCTATCCTACCCCGCTGTGGACGTGGGATGACCTGCGCCGCGCGGCCACGGCCACGACCGATGCCAATTTCGGCATCTATGGGCTGGCGCTGGCTCCCGACGCCAGCCGGCTCTTGGCCTGGCTCGCCGCCGACGACCGCGATGGCGACCCCTGGCGCGGCGCAGATGCACTCTCCAGTATCGAAAATTATGTCAATCTATTTACAGAGGGTGCGGCGGTCGACCCGCTGCTCCTCGACAGCACTTGGGCGGGCGAAGCCTTTGGCCGCGGGCGCGCCGCCATGACCCTCGAAGCCAACTGGCTGATCCCCTACCTGGCCGAGCAGTTCCCCGATCTGGCCTACAACGTCGTCGAACTGCCCAGCGGAACCAGCCGCCGCAGCACGGTGGCCTTCGGCTCCTGTTGGGCGATCAGCCGCCGCGCTGCCGCCCCCCAAGCCGCGCTGCGATTGGCGGCGTTTCTCACCACCCCCGACGCCAACCGCGCCTGGGCCACGGCAGCCGGCGCGCTGCCGCCTGCGCCCGACCAGGCGCGCGCCTGGCTCACCACCCACCCAGCCTATGCGCCCTTTGTCGCGGGGCTAGACTACGCCCTGCCCTGGGCGGGGCCGCCCGGTTTCAGCGCAACCCTGGATTCGCTCAATTCCCTGCTCGCCGCCGCCACCGCTGGCGCGGCGACCGCCGCCGATGTCGCCGCACGGCTGGACCCCGCCGCCACGCCTGCCCCGACCCGCGCAGCACCAGAGGATTGACCCGCACTGCGCGCTGCGCTACAATGGGGTCAACCGCACGACTCACGCCCCGCAGTGTATATACGGGCACGCACGGCGGATACTGCACGACAAGGGCTGACCCATCCTATGGACCGAACCGTTTTTCTCACCGCGCTCAGCGCAATCCTACCCCCGGCGCGCCTCCTGCAGCGCGGCGCCCAGCTTGCGCCCTACGAATCGGATGCGCTTACCGCCTTTCGCACCCGCCCGCTGGCCGTCGCCCTGGCCGAAACCCAGGACGAAGTGATCGCCCTGGTGCGGCTCTGCCATGCGCACGCCGTGCCCTTTGTGGCGCGCGGCAGCGGCACCAGCCTGTCGGGCGGCTCGCTGCCCGTCCAAGATGGCCTGGTGATCGCGCTCAACCGGCTCAACCGCATCCTCTCCGTCGACCCGGAAGCGCGCACCGCCGTGGTGGAACCGGGCGTCGTCAACCTGGACGTCTCGCGCGCCGCAGCCGTGTACGGCCTCTACTACGCGCCCGACCCCTCCAGCCAGTTGATCTGTACCATCGGCGGCAACGTGGCCTTCAATTCAGGCGGCGCACACTGCCTCAAGTACGGCATGACCAGCAACCATGTGCTGGGCATCAAGGCCGTGCTGCCCGACGGCTCGCTTGTCCATCTGGGCGGCCCTAGCCTGGAATCAGTTGGCCCAGACCTGACCGGCTTTTTCGTCGGCTGCGAAGGACTCTTCGGCATCGCCCTGGAGATCACCCTGCGCCTCGTGCCCAAACCAGAGAGCTACCGCACCGTGCTGGCCTCCTATGACAGCCTGCAAGCTGCAGGCGATGCCGTCTCACAGGTCGTCGCCTCCGGCCTGCTGCCCGGCGCGCTGGAGATCATGGACCGGCTCGCCATTGAGGCCGCCGAAGCCTCGGTCAACGCCGGCTATCCGCGCCACGCCGCGGCCCTGTTGATCGTGGAATTGGAAGGCGAGCGGGTCCAGGTCGAGGCCGAGTTTGTCGAACTGCAAAAGCTCATCGCCGCCTCCGGCGCGCAGGAAATCCGCATCGCCCACGACGACGCCGAACGCGCCCGCATCTGGAAGGGACGCAAAGGAGCCTTCTCGGCGGTGGGCCGTCTCAGCCCCGACTACATTGTGCAAGATGGCGTCGTGCCGCGCAGCCGGTTGGGCCAGGCGCTGGCGACCATCGAACAACTGAGCAGCAAGTATGATCTGCGGGTTGCCAATGTCTTCCATGCCGGCGACGGCAACCTCCACCCGCTGATCCTCTACGATGGGCGGCAGCCCGGTGCGCTGGCGCGCGCCGAAGCGCTGGCCGGCGAAATCCTGCACATGTGCATCGAACTGGGCGGCTCGATCACCGGCGAGCATGGCGTGGGCATGGAGAAGCGCCGCTATATGCCCGACATGTTCTCGCCCACCGACCTGACGGTGATGGAAGAACTGCGCCGCAGCATCGACCCGCTGGAGCTTGCCAACCGGGGCAAGGTCTTCCCCGACAGCCGCGCCCCTGCGCTGCATCCCGCCCCCCACCCGCTCGAACGACAGGGAGTGATCTCGCGCGTATGAGCACCGCACTCGCCGCCGCGCCGCGCATGGCGCCCGCCTCGCTGGCCCAACTGCAAGAATGTGTGCTGGCCGCGTCCCGTCTCCTGCCGGTGGGCGGCGGCACCAAGCCCGCGCTCTCGACGCCGCCCCAGGGCGTCGCTACACTGGCGCTCGGCGCACTCAGCGGCATCCAAGAGTATGACCCCGGCGAATATACGATCACCACGCTGGCCGGCACGCCGGTCGCCGAGGTCGCCGCGGCGCTGGCCGCCCATGGGCAGTATCTGCCCTTTGACCCGCCGCTGGCCCGCGCCGGCGCGACCTTGGGCGGAACCGTCGCCGCCGGACTTAGCGGCTCCGGGCGCTACCGCTACGGCGGGCTGCGCGATTTTCTGATCGGCGTGCAGATCGTCGACGGCCAGGGGCGCTTGGTGCGCGGCGGCGGCAAAGTCGTCAAGAACGCCGCGGGCTTTGACCTCCCCAAGCTGATGATCGGCAGCCTGGGGCGTCTGGCCGTGCTGGGGGAACTCACCTTCAAGGTCTTCCCTGCGCCGCCTGCCTATGCCACGTTGACCGCCAACTACCCCACCCTCGCCGCCGCGGCCGAGGCCATGGCGACCCTGCGCCTTGGCGCGTTCGATCTCCTGGCCTTGGACCTGATCCCCGCTGCGCCGGGCCATGCCGGGGCTGCGCTGCAACTGCGTATCGGCGGGCCGGGCACAGTCCTGCCCGAACGCGTCGAGGGGCTGCGCCACCGCCTGGGCGGCGGAACCATGCTCGACCCCGACGCCGATACATCCATCTGGCAGCAGGCCGCCGAGTTTAGCTGGGTTCCGGCGGGCATGGCGCTGGTCAAGACGCCGTTGACGCCGCATCACCTGATCCCGCTCGACCAGCGGCTCGCCGCGGCGGGCGCGCACCGGCGCTATATAGCAGGCGCCAACCTCGCTTGGATTGCCTGGCCCGGCGCGCTCGACGACCTCTCCGGCCTGCTCGCCTCCGCCGGGCTGTCCGGACTGGTGCTGCGCGGCGCGACGGCGCACCTGCTGATCGGCGCGCGCCAAGACACACTCTTCCGCAGCCGTATCACCGCCGCGCTCGACCCCCGGCAGCGATTCCTGCCCTACGAATGATCATCTGCCTGATCACCCGAATGAAATGTGACTGCCTAGCCCATGCAACATACCATCTCCGGCGCAGACCTCGGCCCGCAAGGGCCGGCCATGGTCGAAGCCATTGAAAAATGTGTCCACTGCGGTTTCTGTCTTGCCACCTGCCCCACCTACAAGGTGCTGGGCGAGGAGATGGATTCGCCGCGCGGCCGCATCTACCTGATGAAGAACGCGCTCGAAGGCGAGCTGTCCGTTCAAGAGACGCTTCCCTATATTGACCGCTGTCTAGGCTGCATGGCCTGCGTCACCGCCTGCCCCTCCGGCGTCGAATACGGCAACCTCCTGGCTCCCTACCGCGCCATGGCCGAGCGCCTGCGCAGCCGCTCCGCCGAAGATGCCGTGGCGCGCACCCTGGTCAACCAGACGTTGCCCTATCCGGATCGTTTTCGCCTAGCCGCCATCGCCGGGAACCTGGCGAAACCCCTGCAAGGGCTGCTGCCGGCCAAGCTGGGCGCCATGCTCGACCTCCTGCCTGCCGAGGTCCCGCCCGGCCAACCGCTGCCGGACATGATCCCCGCGCAGGGGGAACGCCGCGCCCGCGTCGCACTGCTGGCGGGCTGTGTCCAGCAGGTGCTCTCGCCTGCCATCAACCAGGCCACCATCGCCGTGCTCACGCACAACGGCGTCGAGGTCGTCATCCCGCGCGGCCAAGGCTGCTGTGGCTCGCTCGCCCTGCACACCGGCGAAGCCGCCCAAGCGCGCAGCCTGGCGCGCCACAACCTGACCGTCTTTCCCAATGACGTCGACGCCATCATCACCAACGCCGCCGGCTGCGGGTCGGGTATGCACGAATATGGCTTGCTCTTCGCCGGAACCGAGTGGGAAGAGCAAGCGAAAGCCTTTGCGGGCCGCGTCCAAGACATCAGCGTCTTTCTCGACGCGCTGGGGCTGCGCCCGCCCAAGGGCTTGGCCGCACCGCGCACCGTCGCCTATCACGACGCCTGCCACCTGGCCCATGCCCAACGTGTGACCCTGCCGCCGCGCCGTCTGCTGGCGCAGATCGCCAACCTGACTGTGGTGGAGATCCCCGAAGCCGAACTGTGCTGCGGCTCTGCCGGGACCTACAATCTGGAGCAGCCGGAATTGGCCTTCCAGATCGGCAGGCGCAAAGCTGAGAATATCCTGAGTACGCGGGCCATGGAGATCGTCACCGGCAATATCGGCTGCATGACCCAGATCCGCACCCACCTGGCCGCCCTGGGCAGACCGCTGCCCGTGCGCCATACGATTGAGTTGCTCGCCGAAGCCTATGCCGCATAGCCCGGCGCGCCGTCTATTCCAGTAAGGCAGGTATCATGTCCAAGTTCGTCAAAATCTCGACCCAATTGCGCGATGTGGCGCTGGTCAAAAAGGCGCTCGACGACCTCAAGATCGGCTATCAAGAGAACGCCCGCTATGTCCATCGCTGGAGCGGCTTCTCCGGCGATGTGCCGCTGGTGGTGCAGGGGCCGGGCCTCAGCGTTGGCCTGCGCGCCAAAGAAGATGGCACACTCGAAGTGCTGGCCGACGACATGCAGATGGGCCGCGTCCGCCCCCTGATGCAGCAGGTTCAGCAGCGCTACGCCTATCACTCGGTGCTGGAGGCGACCGCCGCCGCCGGCTTCGACCTGGTCGAAGAGGCCGTGGGCGCGGACAAGGTGATCCGGCTCACCGTGCGTCGCTGGGCCTGAGCGCAGGTCTAGACAAGGGTTTCACAATGCAACGTCAAGAGATCGAAGTGACCATCCTGCCGGATGGCCGCGTGGAGTACACCATTAAAGGGGTGAAGGGCAGCGCCTGCGAGAGCATCAGCGCGCTGCTGGAGCAGTTGGGCCAAGTGGAGACGGAGAGCCGCACCGCCGAATATTATGAACAGGACCCCGATGTCCAGCTTCACCTCTCCGCCGGAGAATGAGCTGGACCTGCCGCCGGCCATGCCGGTAGAGACCGAAATCTATATCTTGCCCAGCGGCGAAATTGTGATCGCCGATCTGCCCGCCGAATTGGCCGCGCACCTCGCCGCATGGGACCCGCCCCAGGTTGATTCGCAGCCGGCACGCCCGCCAGAGTAAGGAAGCGCCTGATGGCCGCTACTTCGATCCTGCTCCAGCCCGGCTCCCCCGCAGGCAATACCCGGATTCGGCAGCTCTATCCCCATGTCGAACTGTTCAGCGAAGGCGATCCGCCCGCCAACTCGCTTTTTATCCAGGGCCGCGCCAAAAGAGCCAACGACGACGATCAACTGCTGATCGTCGACCCTAGCCTGGACGCAGCGACCCGTTTCCGGTTTGAAGGCCGCGTGGCCGTGATCTACACCGCCGAGGCGCTCTCGGTCGACCTGCCGCTGGTGCATACCGTCGCCGGCGGGGTGGCGCACATCCGGCTGGGCGAGCACTTTGTGGACATCTACAGCCAGAAGTACTGCAACGTGGTGGTGCTGCCTGCCCTGGGCATCGTCTGCAGCGGGCAGTTTGGCAGCGGCCACACCCTCCCCCTGCTTGCCGCCGGGTCCGATGGTTCCGACGAACTGGACGCCTGTCTGCTCTTGGCGCGGCTGCTCAAGCAGCACCGCCTCCAGCTATTGATCCCGCACACCGGCGGGCTGATCGACGATAAAGCGATCGCGCTCGATCACCTGGCAACCGACGTGAGCTATCTTCACGGTCTGCGCCGCGTGATCGCGCCGCTGGCGCAGCAGCAGGAGTCGCTCGACCACGTGCAGGCGCTGGCGGCAACGCTCATTCCGCGCGAGCGCGCCACTGCCAGCGCCGAATCCGTCCACCGTGCCAACGTGACCCGGCTCTACCGGAGTTGCACGCCCCTGCCGGACTAGCTAAACAGATTTGGCTGCGAGGGCGTTTCGGGGTAGGGCACATCAAAATGGTCATAGGCGGCCTTGGTAGCAATGCGCCCGCGCGGCGTGCGGTCCAAAAACCCCTTCTGCAGCAGATACGGCTCCACCACATCCATGATGGTGTCGCTTTCCTCGCTGATGCTGGCCGCCAGCGTGTCCAGCCCCACCGGCCCGCCCCGGAACTTGTGGATCAACCCCTCCAGGACGCGGCGGTCCAGCTCGTCCAGCCCTAGCGGGTCCACCTCCAACAGCTTTAGCGCGGCGCAGGCGACGGGCAGGTCGATGCGCCCCTCCGCCCGCACCTGGGCATAGTCGCGCAAGCGGCGCAGCAGACGCAGCGCCACGCGCGGGGTCCCGCGCGAACGGCGGGCGATCTCATGTGCACCTTCAGGGGTAATCGGCACCTCCAGCAGCCATGCCGCGCGCGTTACGATCTCCTGCAGCGCGTGCTCCTCGTAGAAGTCAAAGCGTTCCACCACGCCAAAGCGGGCGCGCAGCGGCGAGGTCAACAAGGCCAAGCGCGTCGTCGCGCCGATGACCGTGAACTTGGGCAACTTGATCTGAATATTGCGCGCGCCCGGCCCGCTGCCGACCACAATGTTGAGCGAAAAATCCTCCATCGCCGGGTAGAGGATCTCCTCGATGGCGCGCCCCAGCCGGTGGATCTCGTCGATAAAGAGGATGTCGCCTTTGCGCAGGTTGGTCAAGATAGCAGCCAGGTC
>QEUY01000186.1 GCA_003577365.1 Chloroflexota bacterium
GTGCCAGCGTCTATACCCTGCCGGGCGCAGGCGACCTCTATGTGACGAGCATGGGCGGGCGCAACGGGCGCATGGGCCGGCTGTTGGGGTTGGGGATGGCCTACAGCCAGGCCAAGCAGCAGCACATGGCCGAGGAGACGATCGAAGGGGCCGAACTGGCGCTGGCGATTGGCCCCACAATCGAACAGATGATCGCCGGCGGCAAGCTGGACGCGGCGCGTCTCCCGCTGATGCGCGCTATGCTCCGGATCGTGTGCGACGACGCCCCGGTCGAGATTCCATGGGATGCGTTTTTTCGGGGGTGAGCGAGTCGCGCCACAGCGGTTTCAAAACAGCATAAGCAAACAAATCGACAAGCATTCCCTGCCCATTGGCTAGAAGACCTTCGATGCCCTTTGACTATATTCTCCTGGGAACAGCGATCCTCCTTCTCTTGGGTGTTGTCGCCAGTAAGGCATCGGGGCGGCTGGGCGTGCCTGCGCTGGTGTTGTTTTTGGCGTTGGGGATGTTGGCCGGGTCGGAGGGGATCGGCGGCATCTATTTTGCCGATGCGGCGCTGTCGCAATCGCTGGGCGTGGTCGCCCTGGTCTTTATCCTGTTTTCCGGTGGGTTTGACACCGCCTGGAGCCAGGTGCGCCCGGTGCTTGTGCCGAGCATGGTTTTGGCGACGCTGGGCGTGCTGATGACGGCGTTGATCGTGGGGCTGTTTGTCGCCTATGTGGTCGGCGTGCCGCTGCTGGTGGGGCTGCTCTTAGGCTCGATTGTCTCTTCCACCGATGCCGCCGCGGTCTTTGCGATTTTGCGCTCGCGCGGGGTCTCGCTGCGCGGCAACCTCAAATCGCTGTTGGAGTTGGAATCGGGCAGCAACGACCCGATGGCGATCTTCCTGACCACGGGGCTGATCGGGCTGTTGATGGGGACATCGGATTCGATAGCGGATCTGGTGGGGATGTTTTTGCTGCAGATGGTCTTGGGCGGCGCGGCGGGGGCGCTGCTGGGGCGGCTGACGGTCTATCTGCTCAACCGGGTGCGGTTGGAGTATGAGGGGCTGTACCCGGTCCTGACCATCGCCTGTGTGCTGCTGATCTACGGCGCGACGGCGCTGCTGGGGGGCAACGGCTTTTTGGCCGTCTATCTGGCCGGGTTGGTGATCGGCAACAGCATCGTCATCCACCGGCGCAGCCTGATGCGTTTTCACGACGGGTTGGCCTGGTTGATGCAGATCGCCATGTTTGTCACGCTGGGGCTGTTGGTCTTTCCGTCGCGGCTATGGGCCGTGGCGGGGACGGGCTTGCTGATCGCGTTTTTTCTGATGGCTGTGGCGCGGCCGCTGAGTGTGTTTGTGGGGCTGCTGCCCTTTCGGTTTACTTTGCGCAAGCGCATCTTTATCGGCTGGGTGGGGCTGCGCGGGTCGGTGCCGATTGTGCTGGCGACCTTCCCGCTGCTGGCCGGTGTGCCACAGGCCGACTGGATCTTCAACGTCGTCTTTTTTATCGTATTGACTTCGGTCTTGCTGCAGGGCAGCACGATCCCGCTGGTGGCGCGCTGGCTGCATTTGGATGCGCCGATGCGGCTGCGCCCGCGCGCGCCGCTGGAGTTTGAGCCGAGCAACAGCATCCAGGGTGAAATGGTCGAGATCGAACTGCCCGAAGGTTCGCCGGCGGTGGGGAAGCGGCTGCTGGAGTTGGGGCTGCCGCCGGGTGCGCTGCTGGTCTTAGTGGGCCGGGGCAACAGCTTCTTGGTTCCCAGCGGCGGGACGGTGCTGCACGCCCGCGATACGCTCTTTTTGCTGGCCGAGCCGAAGGCCTTGGCCGAGGTGCAGCAGCGCATGGCCGCCGCCGGCGAGATTGCACCGGCTGTCCAGGCGCTGGAGTAAGCGGGCAGTCCTATTTCCGCGTCAAGCGCCGCCAACCGCCCACGCCTGGCGGCGTCCCAAGCCTGCGTCTGCTTCGCCCCGGCTGCGTCCAAAAACTGGCGCTGGGTTAGGTTGCCGTTGGCGTCATAGGTGAAGTCCAACGTGGCCGTGCCGCTCTGGGTCGAACTGCTCAGCGCCTGCGGGTGCGCGGCGCATTGTGTGCGGTTAGAAAACTGCACCTACGCCCAAGCTCCCTTGGGGGGCGTCGTTGTTGAGCCTCGGAGTCTTTAGCTCCGGACGCGCCCGGCGACCGGCGATCAGCGGTTGGCGTCGATGATCACCTTGACCACGTTGTCTTGATAGGCGTCGTTGAGCGCAAAGGCGGCGGGGGCCTCGGCCAGCGGGAAGCGATGGCTGATCAGGCTGGTCAGGTTGACCGCGCCGCTTTCTACCAGCTTGATGGCGCGCGGGTAGACATGCTTCATGCGCCGCGCCAGGCGGATGGTCAACCCTTTGCGCCGCGCCGTGGCGTGATTCATCTGCAGCCGGTTGTCGCCGGGAATACCCACCAGGACGAGCCGCCCGCCCAGCCGCGCCATCTCCGCCGACCACTGGATCGACTGATCGGCCCAGGCGGCCTCGATGGCAACGTCCACGCCGCGGCCGTGGGTCGCCTCGCGCACGGCGGCCACGGCGTCGCGCGCGCGGAAGTTGATGGGAATGCCGCCCAGTTCTTCGGCCACGGCCAGCCGCCAGGGAAACTGGTCGACGACATAGATCGGCTGTGCGCCCGACGTGCGCACCGTCTGCAGGATGCAGAGGCCGATCGAGCCTGCGCCCAGGATCGCCACACTGTCGGCCACGCGCAGCTTGGCCAGGTCGGTGGCATGGATGGCGACGCCCAGCGGTTCGAGCAGGGCGGCAGTGGCGTCGTCGAAGTCGTCGGGAACGGGGAAGCAGGTGTGCGCCGGCACATGCATCCACTGCGAGAGGCTGCCGGGGTCGGGGTAGAGGCCGCAGAAGTGCAGCCGGTGACACAGGTTGGGGTGGCCCTGTTCGCACATCTCGCAGCGCCCGCAGGGTTGGGCCGGGTCCACGGCGACGCGCATCCCGCGCAGCAGGGGCCGGAACTCGCCGTCCAGGGCATCGCCTGGGCCGACCTCTTCCACGATGCCAGCAAATTCATGGCCCAAGGTGAGCGGCGCATTCAGCGTCGTGTCGCCGATGCGCGCGTCTTGGTAGGTGTGCAGGTCGCTGCCGCAGATGCCCACGGCGGTGACGCGCAGCAGCACTTGATCTGGGCCGGGCGCGCCGGGGTGAGGCACTTGGTTGATGCGCAGGTCCTTCGGCCCGTGCAGTTGGGCCGCCATCATCGTGGCTGGGTAGGCCATCTGTCGATCTCCCGTCGGTTAGAAGCGTCTATCAAGGAGCTATCAAGGAGCATCAAGGAGAGGTCTCGGTTTCTCCCTTCCCCAGTATACACCCGCTGGGGTTGCCGCCGGGTTTCGGTCTGTCGTCCGTCTGCGCTGCCATTGTCACATCCCCGACAGACGCCGCCGAGTAGCGGCGGTATAGTGGATGCCGTTTGGGAAAGTGTTCACAAATCGCGCGCCCCATGGCGTGCAGCCCGTGGCGTGCAAATAGAAAAGACGGCGACTCAATCCGTATGCAGCGACATCCTGTAGGTTCACCCATCGCAGCGCCTGCTGCCGAGAGCGGCCCCCAGCCGCAGCGCGCCGCGCCGCACAGACCGGTTATCCTGTGTCTGGAGCAGTTGAGCAAACGTTATACCGAAGCGGGGGAGGAGCGGTTGGTGCTGGACGCGCTCGACCGCGAGTTCTACGCCGGCGAGTTTGTCTGTCTGCTGGGCAAGTCGGGCAGCGGCAAGAGCACGCTGCTCAATCTGATCTCCGGCATCGACGCGCCGAGCAGCGGCGATGTCACAATCTACACCGACGATACCGGTGACGGAACTGTTGAGGCCGTGACGATCACGGCCCTGAGCGAACAGGCGCGCACGCTCTTTCGCCGCCGCCACATCGGCATTGTCTTTCAGTTCTTCAACCTGATCCCCACGCTGACCGTGCTGGAGAATGTCACGCTGCCGCTGGAACTGGCGGGCGGCGTCTCCGATGTGCGTGAACGCGCCGCGGCGCTGTTGGGCCGCGTGGGGCTGGGCGACCGCTTGCAGACCTATCCGGACAAGCTCAGCGGCGGCGAACAGCAGCGCGTGGCGATCGCGCGCGCCCTGGTGCATGACCCGCTGCTGATCCTGGCCGACGAGCCGACCGGCAATCTGGACGAGGAGACGGGCGAAAGCGTGCTGGCGCTGCTGCTGGAGTTGACGCGCGGCGCGGGCAAGACGCTCTTTATGGCGACCCACGCGCCGGAGGTGGCAGCGCAGGCCGACCGCGTGCTGCATCTGGTGCATGGCAAGCTGATCAGCGACCAGGCCTGGCGCGCCCAGCACCCAGACCTCTATGGCAGCGACTGATGGCAGCGACTGATGGTAGCGGCTGAAATGGCAGTGGCTAGGGGACGGGCCGCGTATCCGGTGGCCTACCGTCCGATCTTCCGGCTGGCGTGGCGCTATGCCTGGCGCAGACCGTTGCAGAGCCTGTTTCTGATCGCGGGGGTGGCGATCGGCGTGGCGATGATCGTGGCGATCGACCTAGCCAACGGGTCGGCGCAGCGTGCCTTTGCCCTGGGCACAGAGACCGTGACGGGCCGCGCCACGCATGCCATTGTGGGCGGGCCAAGCGGGCTGGACGAGGCGCTCTATACCCAACTGCGCCGTGAACTGGGCTTTCGCGCCAGCGCGCCGGTGGTCGAAAATTATGTGGTCGTGGCCGAGCTGGACGGCCAGCCGATGCGGCTGCTGGGCGTGGACCCCTTTGCCGAAGCGCCGTTTCGCAGCTATTTGGGGCAGAGCGGCGCGGCCGAACCGGCTCCCGACTACCTGGCTGCGTTGATGGTGCAGCCGGATACAGTGCTGATCAGCACGGCGGTGGCGGCGCGCTATGGGCTGGCCCCCGGCGACGCCTTGACCGCGCGGCTCGGCACAACCCGCCACCGTTTGACCATCGCCGGGCTGCTCGACCCGACCGACGACCTGAGCCGCCGCGCCCTCGATTCGCTCTTGATCGCCGACATCGCCACGGCGCAGGAGGTCTTGGGCCGCGTGGGCCGTCTGGACCGCATCGACCTGCTGATCCCATCCAGCCCGGCAGGCGACGCCGACCTGGCCGCGATCCGCGCCTTGCTGCCGCCGGATGCGCGGCTGATCCCCAGCAGCGCGCGCGGCGGTACGGTCGCCGAGATGACCGCGGCCTTTGAGCTGAACCTGACCGCGCTCAGCCTGCTGGCGCTGGTGGTGGGCATGTTTTTGATCTACAACACCGTGACCTTCAGCGTGGTGCAGCGCAGGCCGGTCATCGGCACGCTGCGCGCCTTGGGCATGACCGGCCGCGAGGTCTATGCGCTGATCTTGCTGGAAGCGGTGCTGCTCGGCGTGCTGGGGACGCTGGTCGGGCTGGGGTTGGGGGTGGCGTTGGGCCGCGGCGCGGTGCAGTTGGTGACGCGCACGATCAACGACCTCTTTTTTGTGGTCTCGGTGCGCGAGGTGGAGATCCCGCTTGGGACGCTGGTCAAGGGCGCGGCCATCGGCGTGACCGCGGCGCTGGCAGCCGCGGCGCTGCCTGCCCTGGAGGCGACCAGTGTGCCGCCCGCAGGCGCGCTGCGCCGCTCGAACGTGGAGGAGCGGGCGCGGCGCGTGCTGCCCTGGCTGGGGCTGGCGGCGCTGGGGCTGCTGGCGCTGGGCGCGCTGCTGCTGATCCCTGAATGGAATCTGGTCATCGCCTTCGCCGGGCTGTTTGCGATCATCGTGGGCGCGGCGCTGCTCACGCCGCTGTTGACGCTGGGGCTGATGGCCGGCGCGCAGCGGCTGCTGCGCCGCGCCGGGGTGATCGGGCGCATGGCCCCGCGCACGGTGGTGCGCTCGCTCAGCCGCACCTCGGTGGCCGTGGCCGCGCTGATGGTGGCGGTGAGCGTGATCATCGGCGTGGGGGTGATGATCGGCAGCTTCCGCACGACGGTGGAACTGTGGCTGGAGGATGTGCTGCAAGCCGACATCTATGTGTCGCCGCCGTCGCTCAACGCCAACCAGGTGCTGACGACCTTGGACCCTGGCTTGGTCGCGGAACTGGCGGCTGTCCCCGGCGTCGCGGCTACGGCGACGACGCGCGGGGTAGACGTGGCCGCGTTTTTGCCCCAGGCCGGCGGCGGTGAAACCGCGCAGAGTGTGCGGCTGGTGGCGCTGAGCCAAGATTTGGCCGGGGCCAAGCGGCGCTATCGGGATGCGGTGG
Organism: Chloroflexota bacterium; assembly: GCA_003577365.1. GTDB lineage: Bacteria > Chloroflexota > Anaerolineae > Caldilineales > Caldilineaceae > QEUY01. Next base: position 6,220 of record QEUY01000186.1, read on the forward strand.
GCGACTGGCGAGCCACCTGGAACGCGGTGACGCGGGGCGGCGTGATCGTCAACGAGCCGATGGCGAACCGCTTTGACCTGGCCGTGGGCGACGACCTGCTGCTGCAAACCGACCAGGGCCGCCATGCCTTCCCCATTGTGGGGATCGCGGTGGATTTTGACGTCAACCCGGTAGTCTTTATGCATGACCCGGTCTACCGGCAGTGGTGGCATGACCGAGCGATCTCGGCGATTGCGCTCTTTGTGCAGCCGGGCGTGGATGTGGATGCGACCGTGGCCGATCTGCGCGCCGCCTTTGCGGGCCGCGCCGACCTGCTGATCCGCTCGAACCGCGGCATGCGCCAGAACGCGCTGGATGTCTTTGACCGCACCTTTGCCATCACGGTGGCGCTGCAACTGCTGGCGACGCTGGTGGCCTTTATCGGCATCCTCAGCACGTTGATGAGCTTGCAGTTGGAGCGGGTGCGCGAGATCGGCGTGCTGCGCGCCACGGGCATGACGCGCGGCCAGTTGTGGCGGCTCTCGCTCTTGGAGACGGGGTTGATGGGCGCAAGCGCCGGGCTGCTGGCGATCCCCACCGGCTTTGTGCTGGCCGTGATCTTGATCTATATCATCAACCTGCGTTCGTTTGGCTGGACGCTGGCGATGCGGCTGGACCCATGGGAGTTCGGCCAGGCCTTTGCGGTGGCGTTGGGCGCGGCGCTGGTGGCCGGTCTCTATCCGGCGTGGCGCATGGGGCGCATTGCGCCGGCGGCGGCGCTGCGCAGCGAGTAGCCGTCTATAGCGCGGCTCATGATCGCAAAGAGCCGCTCACGCCAGAGCGCCATGCCGGGGCGTTTGCTGGCAAGCAGCCGCTCGCGACCCAGGAAATAGCTGGCTTTTTGCGGGTTGAAGGCTAGAGCGGTCTTGGGCAGCAAGGCAAGATCGCGCGGCACGTTGGGGGTCTGCATAAAGCCATAACAGAGGATGACGCGGTAGAAGCCGTTTTCCAGCTTCTTGAACTGCACGCGCCGCCGCGCCGGCACATGTGGGATATCCTCAGTCTGCACCGAGAGCAGCACCACGGCTTCGTGCAAGACCTTGTTGTGTTCCAGGTTGTGCAGGAGCGCGGGCGGCGTGCCTTCGGGGTCGCTGTACATAAAGATCGCCGTGCCCGGCACGCGCGCATATTGTTCGCGGTGCACCTGTTTGGCGAAGTCCTCGAAGTGCAGCGTGCCCACGCGCAGACGATCCGCCAGGATTTCGCGCCCGCGATGCCAGGTGGTCATGAGCGTGAAGACCACTGCGCCGATCACCAGCGGGAACCAGCCGCCGTGGGGGATCTTCACCAGGTTTGCGCCCCAGAAGGCCACATCCACCAGCAGGAAAAAGCCCGCAAAGAGCAGCGCGACCGGCAGCGACCATGCCCACAGGTTGCGCGCCACTGAAAAGAGCAGCAGCGTGGTCACGACCATCGTCGTGGTGACGGCCACGCCGTAGGCCGCGGCCAGGTTGCTCGACGTGCGAAAGGCGAGAACCAGCGCAATGCAGGAAACCATCAGGATCCAGTTGACCGAGGGGATATAGACCTGCCCAATCTCTTCGGGGGAGGTATGCTCGATGGCGGTGCGCGGCAGATAGGCCAACTGCACCGCCTGTTTGGTGAGTGAGAAGGCCCCGGTGATCAAGGCCTGCGAGGCGATGACCGTGGCCATCGTCGCCAGGACGACGACGGGCAGCAGCGCCCAGGAGGGGGCCATGCGGTAGAAGGGGTTGATGACCGCTTCAGGATGTTGAAGCAGCAGCGCGCCTTGCCCCAAGTAGTTGAACAGCAGCGCGGGCAGCACCAGCGCAAACCAGGCCAGGCGAATGGGGCGCTTGCCAAAGTGTCCCATATCGGCATAGAGCGCCTCGCCGCCGGTGACCACCAGAAAGACCGAGCCGAGCACCAGAAAGCCGCGCCAGCCGTTATGTATGAAGAACTGCGCGCCATACCAGGGGTTGATCGCCGCCAAGACGCTTGGCTGGCGGATGATCCAACTGAGGCCCAGCAGCCCCGACACCACAAACCAGAGCAGCATCAACGGGCCAAAGACTTTGCCCACACGTTCGGTGCCACGGCTCTGGAAGAGAAAGAGCACAACCAGAATCACAATGGTGATGGGGACGACATAGGGCGCAAAGAAGGGGGTGGCGATTTCCAGCCCCTCGACTGCCGAGAGCACGGAGATGGCAGGGGTGATCATGCCGTCGCCGTAGAGCAGGGCGGTGCCGAAGAGACCGAACAGGATCAACAGCCACTGGCGCGTATACCGCTGGACGCGCGGCGGGCGGATGAGCGCGGTCAGCGCCAGGATGCCGCCTTCGCCTTCGTTGTCGGCCTGCATGACGAAGATCAGATACTTGACCGAAATGATGATGATCAGCGCCCAGAAGATCAGCGAGAGGATGCCCAGGATATTGGCGGCGAGCGGTTCGATGCCGTGGGAGTGGTGGAAGGACTCGCGAAAGGCGTAGAGCGTGCTGGTGCCGATATCGCCATAGACCACGCCCAGCGCGCCCAGCGACAGATAGAACAGATGACGACCGGTGGGCGGCGTGTGATGGCGCGACTCGTTGGCAGTCTGTTCGGGTGTGTGCTGGGAATCGTGCATCGAGGATACCTTTGCGGTTGATGAATTGGGTAAATCGAAAGGCCGGTCAGCCGCGCGCCGCGGCAATGTCGACCATGTGCGCCCGCTGGCCGATCACTTTAGGAAGAATGGCGTGAATGTCGGCGACAGATCGCAGCGGAGCCGTGAACGGTGAGATAATGTCTACCTCAAAGCCGAGGGCAAGTAAGGTTTCGGGTAGCTGCGTTGGGCCGTGGCCGGTGTTCTCCTGCATGACCGGGCACCACTCTAGCACCATACGCAACTTAGGGTTTTCGGCGCGAATTCGTTCCATTCCCATTAGTACTTCGAGTTCCCCGCCTTCGACGTCAATTTTAACTATATCTGCTGGACCTTGTATAAGGTCATCAAGCCGTCGAATTGCTACTAGGTGGGTGGATAGGACTGGGCGATCAAGATGATCGCTGAACAGGCTGTTTTGAGCACCATGGCCGCCGCGTACATAGAATGTTGTTTCTCCAGTAGCCGTACCAGCTGCACAAGGGTAAACCATCACGTTAGAAAGTCGGTTTAGTTGCACGTTTTTTCGTAGTTCGACGACGGTCTCTTTGGTCGGTTCGACGGCATGGACACAACCAGTCGGCCCAACCATCTTTGCTGCAAGCACCGTATGGAAGCCGATATTAGCCCCAACATCAATCACTGTCATACCCGGTGCTAGATGGCGGCGTAGATAGGCGGCGACACCGTCTTGTATTGTGACATACATGAGTTTCGCGGTATCTGAACCACTCAATCGAAACAGAACACCTGCGACTTCGATCATCCCGTCGGGATATGCCTTTGGCAGTATTGAGAGCAGTCGGCGCACCATCGCTCGTTTGTAATCCTTCGGCAACACCTGGAGGAAACTGAGGTTCGCATCGTCAATTCGCTGGATAACCCGCCAGATGACTCGCTTCATGTGTGAAAGCTCGTGCTGCATACAGTATCTCCACATGGCTTCAGATAGGTGCCTGGACGTGCGCCATCAGTACCTCGACAAATGCGTCTACTGAATGGGTCTGGGCGAACTGTTGGGCCTTGGCCTGGTCGACGAAGTGATCCGGCGGCGCGGCGAGCATGGCCCGCAAAGCAGCGGCGATGGCGCCGGGGTCGTGGCTGTCCACGGTCAGGCCCAGGCCGTTGCGCTGCGTGAGCGCGCCGAGCAGCCCAAGCTCGGCGGCGATCACCGGCTTGCCAGCGGCTGCGGCTTGCACAAGGCTCACGCTCGTGCCGACGTGGTTGACATGCGTAGCCAGAACCACGTCCGCCAGCGCATAATACGCTCCAATCTCGGATTCCGCAATGAACTCATCGCGAGTGACGATCTGCACGGGCGCCGCGGCCGCGGTCGCCGTAATGGCTTGCGCCAGCCGTGCCCTGTCGCTCTGCCGCCCGACCAGCAGCAGACAGACCTGGCGCGCCGCCGCAGGCTCTAGGCGCGCCAGCGCGTCGAGCACCGGATAGATGCCACGGCGCGGGCCAATGCCGCCGAGCATCAGAAACACATGCCGCGCTGGATCGATGGCGTGGCGGCGGCGCAGATCGTCCAGTATCCCCTCGTTCGTGTTGGTCTGTAGGGCGCGTGCCGGGGTGGGCAGATGGACGGCGCGGTGGCGGCCCGGCCAGCCGTTGAGGATGTCCACGACATACGGGTCGAGGCAAAAAAGGGTTGCCGCGTGGGCGCGGGCCAGAAAACGGCGCATGCTCCACGCCTGGAGCATGGCAGTGGCGCGCTGTTTGCGGCTCAGCGTGGCCGAGAAGGTCTGCGGATAGTGCAGCATCAGGTTGTGGAAGACGCCGGAAATGGGGCAGGGGAACGCTGGGTTCCAGGTGGCGGCAAACTGGTAGAAGTCGAGATTGATAAACAAGGCATGGTCTGCGCCGGCCTGTGACGCGATGCGGCGGCAGCTTTGCCATTCGCGCCAGCGCTGCACACGCCGCGCCGTATGGGGCCGGATGCGCGGCAGGCCCAGCACGCCAGGCGGCGCGGCCTGGAGGCGCGCCTGCTCTTGCGGGGTCAGCGGCAGCAGTCTGATGCGTGCCGGGTCGAGCGCGCCGATGGTCTGCGCCGTGGCCGCGTGATGCGCGGCAAAGGTGCTGGACACCAGCAGCGTCAGCCGGCCCGCCGCCGGATCACCAGCCCAGCCTTCGGCCAGCCACTGCAGAAAGTTCGGGTTGTGCCCGCCGTTCTGCAAGCCCACGGCCAGCACATGGGGAGAGGCCATTTGTGCCAGCGCCACCTACGCTACGCCATGAGCATCTGCTCGATGGTGTCGGCGACCTGGGCGTAGATGGGCGAGTCGGAACGGCTGAGCCGGATCTGGTTGGCGACGCGGCGCAGCAGGCCGGGGTTGGCTTCGGCCAGCCCTTGGGTCATGGCAAACCAGAGCCGCTGCAGTTCTGGGTTCTGATGGTTGGCGGCGTTGACCGCGATCTCGGCGGGCGAGGTCGTGTTGTGGCTGGGGTTGGCCGCGGTCAGCCCCAGTTCGCGCCAGGCGTTGACCCAATAGTAGGAGAGCATGGGGTTGATCAGCCCGCGCATGCGGCTCCAGAGTGGGTCATCTTCCTGGACTAGGTTGAAGAAGGCCAGGTAGTAGGGCCGTGAATTCGCATAGTCCCGATGTATCTGCGAAAGCTCGCCGGCCTTGACCGAGGCGTAGGAGGCCATGTACCAGCGCAGGTCTTCGAGGCTGGCCCCGGGGTCGCCTGCTTCGACGGCGTCCCACTGTAGGCGGCAGGCGAAGAGATAGCTGCGCGCCGACGCCGCAAAATCTTGCGAACGCTGGAGCATGGCGGTCTTGGCGAGCGAGCGCGCCTTTTCTTGGGTGCGCGGCAGTGTGTCGGGCAACTGCACATGCTCGATGTCGTAGCGAATCAGTTGCAGGGCCGGTTCATCGGCAAAGGGGATGGCGCTGTGACCGGGCAGGCCGTAACGCTTGTCTTCATAGGTGATCAGCCCGCGCTCCTCCAAGTCGTCCAACAGGCTTTGGATGTAGTCGCCCTGGTCGCGAGCGTTGAGCAGGATCATCGCCAGCTCTTCTTTGTCGATGTCCAGCCCGGCGTTGATCACGGCATAGACAAAGCCGGATTCGGCGCGCTGCACAAAGGCCGCCTCGCTGTCGATCTCGTCGGCCAGCCGGACGGGCACATGCACCGAGGCGACTTGGTCGTTGTAGTCGAAGGCGCGCTGGCGAAAGCCCATCTGCCAGATCTGGCGCAAGGTGGTTTTGCTGCGGATCAGCCCTTGGGCCTCGTAGCGCAGACAGAGTTCTTCGAGCAGGTCGTCGGTGGTGCGTTGGTTGGGGCGTTCGCTCAGCTCGCGATAGATGTCGCGCAGCACATCGCGCCGCGTGCTGAAGTCCACCGAGGTCATCTTGAGCCGGTTGAAGATCTGTTTGTATTGCAGCCGCAGGGTGAGCTTTTGCGTCGCCGGGTCCACCGGCGCGCTCTGCAGGGCGGTGGCCGCAGTGATCGCCGCCGGTTTCGAGCCGTTGCCGCCTTGGCTGTGGCCGTTGCTGGTTAGGCCCGTGCCGCTGCCTTCCCAGGGGCGCAGGTCCAGGTCGCCCGGCACAGCGTAGTCTTTGGGCGCGACATAGAGCTGCATATCCTTGAGGAAGAGGCTGATCAGGTCGATATTGGTCTCCAGCCAGTTTTTGAACTGCGAATAGCCGAAGTTGGCCTCGTTAAAGGCCGAGTCCATCAAAAGCATGGTCTGTTTGAGCTTGGCGGCCAGGACGGGCAGTTCGCCGCGCTGGGCGTGGACGTTGAGCGCCTTGGCGAGCAGGGTGCGCGCCGTCTCGTTGTCGGTGGCGGTGGGCTGGCTCATCTCATGCAGGTCGTGCATCTCGCCCAGCACGGCTTCAAGATAGATGAACTCGTCACATGCTTTGACCAGCAGCGGGTGGGTGACATCGCGCGGGCCGATGCCCAGGGTATAGCGGCTGTATTCGCGCAGCTTGACGACCAACGGCCCAAAGTCGCTGTCGCCGGAGACGATGACAAAGGTCTGAATTTGGGGGCGAGTGATGGCGGTCTCCATGGCGTCGAGCGCCATGCGGATGTCGGCCCGGTTTTTGCCGGCGCGCACGCTGTAGATCTGCACCAGGTCGACCGAATTGTTCATCAGCTCCTCCCGATAATGGGAGAAGCGGCTCCAGTCGCCGTAGACGCGCTTGATGACGACCGGCCCGCGGCTCTGGAGGTATTCCATGAGCGGGGTCAGCTCAAAGTCGATAAATTCCTGCTCGGCCCACAGCGCCACATTTTCAAAGTCGATAAAGACGGCGATCTGGTTGCCGGCAGCAGAGTTCGTGGTCAGGGAATTTCCGATCATATGGTTACTCACGAGAGTCTCCTCCTAGACGACGCCGACGATATGGGGCAATGATAGCACAAGCCTGGGCAAAGCGCAGGCTGTTGGCGGGCCGGTGTGGAACTGCGCCGGCAGATCATGTGGCGGCCAGCGCAAACGCAAACAAATCGCTAATGTTTGTCCTATGTTTTATTTACCCCAAATGGCGTAGACTAGGGGCGTATGCAAAATCAGAGAAATTTGATCGACTCAACGGAGCAGATGGGTATCAGATGGGTCGATGGGCCGAGCGACGGTGCGCTTGACGCTGCGCCAATCCGCTTCGAGGCCGAGATGGCCTCTGATTTGAACCTGGAGTTTGATTGACGAGCAATCATCGAGCCACGTGAATGTGAGGAGGCAATAGGGAGCTATGGCTAAGATTATTGGCATTGACTTGGGCACCACCAACAGTGTGGTCGCGGTCATGGAAGGCGGCAGCCCGGTCGTGATCCCCAATGCAGAGGGGTCGCGCACGACGCCGTCGGTGGTCGCGTTCACCAAGGGGGGCGACCGGCTGGTCGGCATTACAGCCAAACGCCAGGCGGTGGTGAACCCTGAAAATACGATCTATTCGGTGAAGCGGTTGATGGGCCGGCGCTTTGACGAGCCGGAGACCAAGAAGACCATGGAGATGGTCTCCTATAACATCACCGAAGGGCCGCATCACGATGCGCGTGTGTCGGTGCCTGTCAAGAGCAAGGTCTACACGCCACAGGAGATCAGCGCGATGATCCTGGGCAAGCTCAAGCGGGACGC
>QEUY01000187.1 GCA_003577365.1 Chloroflexota bacterium
GCGCCGCCAGTCAGCCTCGCCAGCGGGTGCGTCGGGCAGCAGTTCTTCCAAGACGGCCAGGGCGGCGTCGTACTGGCTCTGCACGGCGATCTGGTAGCCCAGGGCCAGGCGGATGGCCTCGCCCCACTGTTCGTCGTCGATTTTGGCGGCGAATTTCTCCAGCACGGTCGCGGTGTCGCCGGTGGCGAGGTGGCGGGCGGTCAGGTATTCCTGAAAGGTGCGGTGGGAGAAGTGGAAGGTCTTGTCGTCGATGCTCTTGAGCAGGCCGCTGCGGTCGTAGATCAGGTCGAGCACCTCCACCGCCCAGGCGGCGCGCTCGCGGCGGTCGCCCAGGTGGATCGCTTCCAGCGCGTCGCGGATGGCGCCGGCGGGGATGTCGACGGTGTCGCGGTCGCCACGGCTGGTGTGGTGTTCAAAGGCGAGTTCGGCCAGGGCCAGCTCCAGGTTGTTGACGGGCACGGGGGGGCGTGCTCGGCTGAAGAGGCGTTGCAGGCTGGTCATCTGGCCGCGGTCGTCGAGTTTGCTCTTCTCCCATTCCCAGAGCAACTGGCGCAGGTAGGCTTCGTAGAGTTCGGCGCGGCTGTCGGGCAGACCGTGGTCATAGTTGACGCGGGCCATCATGGTGAGCAGCAGGGGCGTGCGGGCCATGTCGGCCAGGTCCTGCCGGTCGGGGTCGGCGATGGCGCTGAGCAGGCGCTGCTGGGCCTGGGCGCTCGCCTGCGGCTCGTAGCGACCGGTGCGGACGAGTTCGGCGTGCCAGCGCTCGACAAAGGCCTCAATCGAGGCGCTGCTCAACTTGTCAATGGTGAAGGCGGGCAGGGGTAGCGCCGCGCCGGCCTCTTGCCAGCTCTGCCAGGGGCGGATGCGGCAGGTGATGACCAGGGGCACGGCTGCGTAGCGGTCGCAGAAATGGGTGACGGCGCGCAGCAGGGTGGTGCGGCGGTCCGGGTCGCTGACCTCGTCCAGCCCGTCGAGCAGGAGCAGCGCGGTGGGTGGGTCGCCGGCCAGTTGGGCTGTGATGTATTCTCGCAAGCCATCGACTTTGGCAGTCTGGGCCAGTAGGCGTTCGCATTCGGCGATCAGGTTCTCGGCGGTGCCTGCGGCACCGGGGGGCAGATGTTGCGCCCAGCGGCTGAGCACAATGCGCACGGGCAGCAGCCAGCGGCCAAAGCACCCGGTCAGGTCCTGTAAGCAGCCGGCTTCGGCGGGGTCGAGGCCGGGGCGGTCCCTGGCCGCCAGCAGACCGGCCAGCCGGCGGGTGAGCGTGCTCTTGCCGCCGCCGGGCTCGCCGAGGAGCACCAGTTGGCGGTTGAACTCGATGGCCTCGAAGACGGTCATGGGTTGGGTGAGCGCGGATGCCAGTGCGCCTTCTGTGAGGCCAAGGGCTTTGTCGATGCGGCTGAGATCTTCGGCATGGATGCCGGCCTCCGCACTGTGGGGAGCCATGCGGTGGGGCGCTTTCCCGCTTCTCTCTGGGCTGAGGCTGGCGAGCATGGCCTCGGCCGTTGCAATCTGCGGCGGCGTGAGGCCCAGACGGCGGTAGGCGACGAAGCGGTCGCCGGTGGTCGTCAAGTGCAGGTCCACGTAGACATGCTGTAAGCGGGGCTGGCGGTGGCGGTTGGCGTCCACCGGCCCGTCTTGGGCCAGGGGCAGTTCGTTGCACTCGGCGTAGAGGCCGTCGAGGTAGCGTTGCACCAGTTCAGCGAGGTCGAGGGCGGCTTGATCGTTGCCACTGTAGTGTTTGTCGCCGATGTGGATGCTCTGGGCGGTGTTGCCGACCAGCACGTTGGCGCCGGGCGGTGGGCCGGGCGGGGGTAGGTCGCCGGCCTGGGTGCGGGTGATGTGGATAGCGCCGGCGAACTGGCTATTGCGCAGGCGGACCGCAATCTCCGGGCTGAGGATGTCGCTGAGGGTGAGGGCGGCGGCGGTCACCTGGTGGAGGTCGACGCCGATGGTGTGGGCGGTGTTCGTAGCGGTGTCGTTTTCGAGCAGGGCGGCCAGCAGCGCACCGGCGGCTGCGAGCAGATCAGGGTTTTCGGCGACGCTGGCGGCGGCCAGGTCCTCGGCCAGGTAGGCGCGGCCGCGGGGTGAGTCTGGGCGCTCCTCGATGCGGGTGAGGTCGATTGGGGACGTGAGGGTGCGCAGGTGGGTTTTGAGTTGGTCGTAGGCGGCGGCCACTGTGGGCGCAACCGGGGGTTGGCGGCGGGCGGCGGCGCCGGCGATGAGGGTTTGGACGATGAAGTCGGTTGGGGTCACAGCGGCCTCCATCTGGTCAGGCAGACACCTCCAACAGAGCAGCCGGGCCGTTGAGGGTGACGATCAACTGGTTGAGCACGTCGCGACCGACGATGATTTCGTCGGTGCGGTCGTTGGCAAGCAATTCGACATCGGGCAGCGTGTAGTCGCCGATGGTGAGGGTAACAACGAAGATGGAGACAGGGTAGCGTTCGCCGGAGACGGTGCGGGCCCAGGCCTCGTCGATCTTGCGGGCGCCGATGGCGTGCAGGATGGCAGCGGGGATGAGCGTTCCATCGGCGCCGGAGTCGACCAGGCCGACGACTGTCTGTGCCTGCTCCGCATCCGTGGCGGCAATGATGAATTCTAGCACGGGCAGCGCCGGGCCAGGATAGGTGGCATCGTAGGCGAAGGTGACGCTCATGGCACACGCTCGATAAACCTGGTGGAAGGGAAGCGGTACTCTCGTTCTGGCGTCGCCTCGACGCGGCGCACAAGGACGAACTGGTCGGGAAACTGAGCCTGGATGCGAGCCAGGAGAGCGTGTTTATCGGAGTCATGGTCGACCAACTGGCCGTTGTGAAGGGCGACATAGTGACCGGGGTATTGTTGCCACAGCTGTGCGTGCAGTTTGCGGTAGGCAGCCTTCTCGCGCGCAACGGCGGCGTCGGGGAGATTGTCCGGCGGCGTGGGCTGGGCGCCTGGTTCATCGGCCGGGAGGTGCTGTTCGAGGTAGTCGGTGATCGCCGCGGTGACATCCTGTTGGCGGCGCCGGGCCAGGCGCCGCGCCCGCTGGTAGAGTTCTTCGGAGAGGGTGAGAGAGATTTCGACTGTCATTTGTTTTGCTCCGGAGATGGATGAACGTTGGCGCCAGGGTCTTGGATCACTGTGCCGGATCGTACCATGTTTTTGTCCCGGGGGCAATGGTCAATCTGGCCAGACTTCCGGGAGGTGGCCGGGCCGCTTCCTGGTCTGGAAGATCTTCGCCGGCCACCTCCCGGAAGTCTTTGGTGAAGCGACGCCTGAAAAGCCCTGCGGCCAGCGGTAGATCACGCCGGAGGCGTGATCTACGCCACCCTGAAAGGGACGATGGGCCCAAAATTTTTGGGCCGGATCGCTGCGCTGCCACAAGGGCAGCGCAGCGATAGCAGAAGACAGAACAGCAGAAACCAGCAGCCAGAAATCAGAAATCAGAACGAAGCACGAGAGATGGGAACGACCACACACCGGAAACCCAGACTGAAGTGCCTGTTGCCAGGGGAGTTCCCGACGCGAGCGGCCGAGCGCTGCCACTCCTTAGCTGCCCATGCACCACCGCGCATAATGCGAGCGGTGGAATCGTTGGCTGCTAAATCCTCGCGGCCATCGCCAGATCGGTAGGGGTAGGCAAAGTCGGGCTTGTCTGCCGAAGTTCCCCACAACGTGCGGGTCCATTCGAAGGTGTTGCCGCTCAGGTCTTCGGCGCCATAGGGACCAGCGCCGGCGGGGAAGGCGCCCACGGCGGAGGTGACGTCGAGGCCGGTCTCGCTGGCATTGAGGCGATTGGGGGCGTACTCGTCGCCCCAGGGAAAGAGGCGGGCCGGGTAGGGGTTGGATTGGAGCACAGGTGGGGTTGCAGTCCCCGTGTCACAAGCGGCCGCAAGGTCACGGGCGGCCACAAGGGCCGCCCCGACGGGGAGGTGGAGGCCGCCGCGGGCGGCTTTTTCCCATTCGGCCTCGCTGGGTAGGTGGACTTCGTAGCCACCCGGCAGGTAGCCCAGCCGGCGCAGATGGCCGGTGAACCAGCGAGTGAAGGCGAGTGCCTCGTACCAGGTGAGTTCGACGCGGGGGTGGTTGGGCAGGTTGAAGGGATCGGAAGAGGTGTGTGGCCCCTTGGTCGTTTCCTGCGAAGCTTCCCATTTCTTCTCGTCTTCGTTCCAAACCAGATAGTAGCGTGTGACGGCGCCGTTGTCCCACCGATCGACGGCGGCAGCTTCGGGCCAGTAGGGGGCGTGGTCATAGCCGCCGGCGTGGACGAAGTGGTCGAACTGGGCGTTGGTCACGGGGAAGCGGGCAATCCAGTAGTCGTAGGGGATGTTCACCTCGTGCTGCGGGCGTTCGCGCTCCTGCGCCAGTTCATCGTCTTCGGTGCTGCCCATGAGAAAGGGGCCGGCGGGCACAAAGCAGAACTCCATCTCCTCTACGGTCAGCACTGCGGGGCGGCAGTCGCCCAGGCGGGCCAGGGTGCGACCGGCCCCAGCGCGCTCGTGCGGCGACAGGAGCTGGTCCTGGCGTAGGGCTTGGGCCAGCCAGCGGCGCAGGCGGGTCAGCAGCACGTGGCCGGTCTCCTGTTGCTCGACCTGGATGCGGCCGATCTCCAAGAGCGCATCGCCGGCCAGTTGGGCGGTCTGCCAGGCTGGGGCCGGGGCGGCGGTATCCACCTCGCCGGAGCAAAGGGCGTTGACGGCGGCGAGGGCCTGGCCCAGCGGCGCCCGGCTGACAGAGAGCAAGAAGACCTCGCGCCAGCGGGTGGGGTCCTGGCGCACCAGATCGGAAGCGGTGGTGGGGTAGTCGGGCGTGCGGATGAGCGAACAGGCGGCCAGATATTCCTGAAAGGTGCGGTGGGGGAAGGTGTAGGCCTCGGTTTTGTGGCGGATGAGCAGCCCGGCGCGCTCGCGGATGTAGTCGATAAAGCGGCCGGCCTTGTTCCAGTCGCCCTGCAGGTAGGGGGCGAGCCATTTGCGCAGGTCGGCTTCGTCGATGTCGGCGGCGCCGGTGTCGGCGGCGGTGGGCTGTTGGGCGTGGGCGCGGTAGGCCACGTCGTAGAGGGCGGCCTCGACATCGGCCATCTTGAGCCCGGGCACCGCCAACTGTTGCAGCAAGGGGACGCCCTGGTCGTGGCGGGTTTCCCAGCGTTGGAGCAAGAGGTTGACGGTGTCGGCGTAGAGCTGGCCACGGTCGTCGGGCAGTTGGCCGGTAAAGGTGTGCAGTTGCACCATCACCGTGAGGAGCAGGGGGCGCTCGGCCAGTTCGTGCAGGTCGGGCCGGCGCAGGGCTGATTGGAGCGCCTGTTTGCGTCCGGTGGCGTCAAGCCGCTCGCGGTGGGCCAGACGGTTGTACCAGTTGTCGACAAAGCGGTCGATCTGCGCCTGGCTGAAGGGGGCGAGGGTGACGGTGCGGAAATCGGCCAGGCGCCAGGGTTGGCCGATATAGGCGTAGGGGCGGCAGGTGACCAGGTAGCGGTGTTGCCCGTAACGCTGGCAGAGGTCGTTGACCATGTCGACCACCAACTGGCGCTGGGCGGTGGCCACCTCATCGAGGCCGTCAAGCAGGAAGAGCACCCGTGGCTCCTGCGTGCGGAGGGTTTGGGTGAAGTCGGTCCAGAAGCCGGCCAGGCCCCAGCCGGCGAGCATGGCTTCCAGGTAGCGGAGGAAGAGGTGGGCATCGCCGGTGTCGCTTTCATGTTTGGCGGCGAAGGCGGCGACCTGGCGCAGCTCGATGCGGACGGGCAGCAGGAAGCCGTGCGCCCAAGGGTCGAGCAGGACGGACGGCGGTTGGGCGGCGGGTGCATCCTTTGACGTCAAACCGGCCTGGGCCAGGGTGTAGGCCAGATGCTTGATGTAGGTGGATTTGCCCGAACCGGGATCGCCCATGATGAGGAGTTTGGGGACGTCATCGGCAATCTGTTGGATGGGGATGCGCTCCTGCTGGTGGATCCCGCGCAGGAAGTGGCGCAGCTCCTCCTCCTGTTCCACCTGGCGCAGTTCGGTGGTGTCGAGGTCGGTGTAGATGTCGGCCAGGGTGAGGTTGGCGCTGCGGTCGGGGTCGGCAAAGTTGGGGTTGACGATGCGCCAGGGCAGCAGGTTGCACTCTTGGGCCACTTCTTCGAGGTAGCGGCGGCGGGCGTTGCCGGGGGGCTGAGCGCCATAGGTGATGTTGATATTGCCGCCTGCTGAGACGTGGCTGAACTGGGTGCTTGGTGCGCCCATCTGGGGAGAACCGGCGCCCTGGATGTCACTGAGTTCCATGTTGCCGGTGAATTCGCTGTTGTGGATGCGGGCGCCGGCGCCGCTGCTGCGGATGCTCTGCAAGCGCAGGGAAGCCGCCTTGACCTGGTCGAGGTCGACGCCGGTGGCGGCTGAAGGAATCTGTTGGGCAAGGGTCAGGACCAGCGCGTGGACAACGTCGAGCAGGGCCGCATCCTGGCCGGCGCCGGCGTCTTCGAGATTTTCGGCCAGCGAGCCGCGTTGATTGGCCGAATCGGGCCGTCGCTCGAGCGCAGCCAGGCTGATGGTGGGATGTGCCTCCTGCAAATAGGTTTTGACGGCGGCGTAGGCGGCCTGGACCTCCGGCGCGGCGTCTGTATGGCGGAGGGCAGTCGCGGCGGCGGCGAGCGTGTGGGCGATGAGTTCATTGGGGTTCATGAGCGGGCGCCTCTTGTTGGTCCTATCCTAGATGAACTGGTCGATTGGCACGGCCTCCACTTCGAGACCTTGCTCTTGTGCCACCTGGTCGATGGTGCGCTGGAGTTCGTCCTTGCGGAGGTCGTCGCCGACATAGTCGATGTCGAGCGTGGGGCGGGGGCTGCCCAGCAGGCAAAGGGCGCTGCCGCCAAGCAAAAAGAGTTGGGCCGGCTGAGTGTAGCGGCGACCGACCTCTGCCAGCAGGGTGCGGATGGCACCTGTGTCTAGCCCGGCCATAGGGCGGCTTTCTCCAGATGAGTGAAGAGCCGTTCAGCGCCGTGGTGGTAGGTGCCGAGCCAGTTGATGGGTTCGCCGCTGAGGGCGGCTTGGCGGGCAGCCAGTATCGCCAATCGCTGAGCCGGCGCAGTATCGCCAATCGCTGAGCCGGCGGGCCAACGGTGAGGAGGCCCAGTTCTGTGGAGAAGAGATCAGGCAGAGTGGCGGCCGGTCCAAAGAACGTTTGCAGGCGGCCGGCGTGAAGCTGTTGGAGCAAGAGAGCAGCGGTGTAGTAGCAGATGAACAGAAGGCGGGCCGGTGGGGCGAGTTGGGCAGCCACATGCGGGGCATGGACAGCATAGTCAGGATGGACAAGCAAAAGGGGGATGAGCGCCAGGCGCAACCGGGCTTCGTCGCTGGTAGCGAGGCCGAG
>QEUY01000188.1 GCA_003577365.1 Chloroflexota bacterium
CCGCCGTGCAGACCGCGTTCAAGCCGCACGACACCACCGCGCAGCAGATGCAGTGGCAGCCCACTGCCGATCTGCGCGCCTACCTCCCGGTCTAGCGGCTGCTTCTCCAACCGCACGCTTACAGCCGTGTAGGTGCGGTTTTTCATTGCCTGATCGCGCAAGTAGGGGCCGCCCCCCGTGGCGGCCCGTCTGCCACGCGCACGCACTGGCCCGCAGTTCGCAGACGGACAGGCACGGGGGCCTGTCCCGACCGATGCGCCACCGTAGGGGCCGCCCCCTGTGGCGGCCCGTGGGTCATGCCGCCCCCTGTGGCGGCCCGCAACACACGGATAAGCACACACGGACAGGTACAGGGGCCTGTCCCGACCATGGATGAGACGCCGCATCATTTAAGAAATTTGTCGGGTAATGCCATTCACGCTGAAGATAGGGTGAGCGCCGGTTGAGTGGCGCCGATGTGCCGAGGGAGTGGTCCCTCGGCACATCGTATGACGCAGGCGATACCTCACACCGTTTTGCCCGCCGCCCCGGACCAGACCAACGCCACCCCTGTGTATGTCTCCGGCTGACGCAGCAGCCCCTCATAGGCCGTCTTGATCTGCTCCGGCGGCAGGCAGTGCGAGATCAGCGGCTCTAGCGCCAGCTTGCCCCGCGCCAGCCAGTCAAAGATCATCGCCTGTTTGCTGGCCTGCGACATGCGGTTGCCGACATCGGAATACATAGGCAGCGACCATTCCAGCGCCCCGCGCACCGTCTTCATCCCCAAATGCACATTGGAGAGCAGTTCGGTCAGGTTGGCCTCCACCGGCACACGCGGCGACCCCAACAGCACGACCTGCCCAAACTTGGCGGTCGCCTTGGCCGCCTGCATCACCACCGCGCTGTGGCCCACGGCGTCCACCGCGATCTGCACGCCCTCGCCGCCGGTTAACTGCATGATCTGGGCGTGGGCTTCGGCTTCGTCGCCGCCCACCGTGTACTCGACGCCGCAGCGCCGCGCCAGGTCGCGGCGGAACCCCACCGGGTCCACGCCGATCACACGGCAGCCGCGCCCCTGCAACGCCTGCGCCGCCAGGTTGCCCACCATGCCCAGCCCAAAGACCGCCACCCACGGGTTGTCATGGATCTCGCTGACCACCAGCACGGTGAACGCCACCCCCGCCATGCGCGACGCCGCCGCCACCACCGGGTCCATCCCCTCCGGCGCCGGCACGACCAGCCGCTTCTCGTTGTAGACCACATGGGAGGCATGGGTGGCATAGGTGAAGACACGGTCGCCCACCGCGGCGCGCTTCACCTCCGGACCCACCGCCCGGACGATCCCCACATTGGCGTAACCCGACCGCCACGGATAGGTACACCACTGGCCCGGTTGAAAGACCCGCGGCTCGCGCCCGGTATAGTTCGCCAGTTCCGTGCCTGCGCTGATAAAGGTGGCTTCGGTCTCGATCAACAGGTCGCCCGGTTTGAGCGCGTCCGCGTCGAGCGTGGCCCGCTGGAGTTCCACCTCGTTCTGACCCGTGACTACCACCTGCCGGATATTCATCATATTCTCCCTTGGAGCATGTATGGAAGCGTTTTAGGTGAACCCGATTATCATACCTGAATTGCGCGGCTTTGGCCCGTGTGCTATGATGCCAAAGTTTCGCTGCCCGCTTGCCGCTGCCTTGCGGCTCGCTTGCCGTCACCGCGGAGCATGCCCATGCGCCTCTTCTGGGAGATCACCCGGCTCGCCTTCCGCCGCCAACTGACCTACCGCGCCGCGGCCTGGGCCGGACTCGCCACCAATATCTTTTTTGGGCTGCTGCGCGCCCTGGTCATGATCGCCCTCTTCGGCGCACGCGAGCAAGTCGCAGGCATGACCCTGCAGGATGCCGTCACCTACACCGGCTTGACCCAGGCGGTCATCGCCTACCTCAGCATCTTTGGCTGGTATGATGTGATGGACTCGGTGCACAGCGGCGAAATCTCCGCCGACCTGCTGCGCCCCTTGGGGTATATTCGCTTCTGGCTGGCGGTCGACCTCGGCCGCGCCGCCGTCAACCTGCTGTTGCGCGGGGTGACGATCATGCTGATCTACGCCCTCTTTATCGACCTCTCGCTGCCCGGCTCCCCGGCCCAGTGGCTGGCGCTCGGCCCGGCTATCTTTTTGAGCTGGCTGGTCAGCTTTGGCTGGCGCTTTCTCGTCAACCTGGCTGCCTTCTGGACCCCCAACGCGCGCGGCGTAGGCCGCTTTGCCTTTGGCATGGTCTGGGTGCTGTCCGGTTTTTATATGCCGCTGCGTCTCTACCCGGCCTGGTTCCAGGCCATCTGCCAGGCAACGCCCTTTCCGGCCCTGGTCAATACGCCCGTCGAAGTCTTTCTCGGCCTGCTGGAGGGCCAAGCCCTGTGGATGGCCTTGCTCCATCAAGCGGCGTGGACCGCGGCGCTGCTTGCCGTCGCCCATCTTATCCTCAACCAAGGCGTGCGCCGCCTGGTGATCCAAGGCGGCTGACCGCGCGATGTCCATCGACCGCACCCTGCCCATGAACCACCCGGCGCACGCCCGCCGCGGCCTGCGCTTCCATCTCTCGATCTACTGGCGTCTGCTGGATGTCCAAATCCGCTCGCAGATGCAGTATCGCGCGGCGTTTGTGCTGGACTTTATCGGCACGGCCTTCTCGCTGGGCTTCTTCTTTGTCTCGCTGGCGCTGATCATGCAGCGCTTTGGCGACCTGGCGGGCTGGCGGCTGGGCGAAATCGCCCTGCTCTTCGCCCTGGCCGAGACCAGCTTTGGCATCATGGACCTGATCTTCAGCGGCTTTGACCCTGGCAGCTTTGGGCGGCGCGTGCGCCGCGGCACCCTCGACCAGCTCCTGCTGCGCCCTGTCAACCTCACCGTCCAGGTGTTGGGCGATGAGTTCCTGCTGCGCCGCCTGGGGCGTATCGCCCAAGGGGCCGCCATCTTTACCGTCGCCCTGGGGCTGGCCGACATCGACTGGACATTGGGCAAGGTCGTCTATCTCCCCCTGGTGATCTTAGGGCAAGTGGCCTTTTTTGGCGGGCTGTTCATTGCCGGCGCGACCATCACCTTCTGGACGGTCGAATCCATTGAGTTGATCAACATCTTCACCTACGGCGGCAACGAATTGATCTCCTACCCCATGCACATCTATCCCGACGGGCTGCGCCGTTTCTTTACTTATCTCCTGCCCGCCGCCTTTCTCAACTACTATCCCGCCCTCTATTTTCTCGACCGGCCCGACCCGTTCGGCCTGCCCTATGCCATGCGCTTCGCCGCGCCCATCGCCGGTCTCGCCGTGCTGCTGGCCGCGCTGCATTTTTGGCGCTTTGGCATCCGCCATTACCAAAGCACAGGGACCTAGGCGCGCCTATGATCCGTGTCGAACAGCTTCGCAAACACTTCACCGTCAGCCGCCGCCGCCACGGCTTTTTGGGCGCGCTGGCGGGCATCGTCTACGCCGACCGCCGCGTCATCCGCGCCGTGGACGACATCAGCTTCAGCGTGGCCCCCGGCGAGCTGGTCGGCTACCTGGGTCCCAATGGTGCGGGCAAATCCACCACGATCAAGATGCTCACCGGCCTGCTCGTCCCCAGCGGCGGTCTGGTCGAAGTCAGCGGCTATGTCCCCTGGCGTCAGCGCGAAACCTATGTCGCCAACATCGGCGCGGTCTTCGGCCAGCGCACCACCCTCTGGTGGGATCTGCCCGTGGTGGACTCGCTCAACCTGCTCCGCCATGTCTACGGCATCCCGGCGGAGCGTTTTCACGCCAACCTGCGCGAGTTTCGCGCCCTGCTCGAACTGGACGAGTTCATCGAGTCGCCGGTGCGCTCGCTCTCGCTGGGCCAGCGTATGCGCGCCGACCTGTGCGCCGCCATGCTGCACGACCCCACCCTCCTCTTTCTGGATGAGCCGACCATCGGGCTGGATGTCGTCGCCAAAGAGCGCATCCGCCAGTTCATCAGCCACATCAACCAGGCGCGCGGCACCACCGTCCTGCTCACCACCCATGACCTGCAGGACGTGGAAAAGCTGTGCGAACGCGTGCTCATCATCGACCATGGCCGGCTGCTCTTCGACGGCAGCTTGGCGCTTCTGCTCACCCGCTTTGGTGGCAAGCGCGAGTTGGTGGTCGATCTGGCCGAACCCTACGCACAGATCGAGATCGACGGCGCGGACGTGATCTCCTTCGACGGGCAGCGCGCCACGCTCCAGTTCGAGCGTGATGCCATCAGCGCCTCGGAGTTGATTGGCCGGCTGTCGGCCCGCTACCGCATCCGCGACCTCAGCGTGCGCGAGCCGGAGATCGAAGCCACCATCCGCCGCATCTATCAGGAACGCCTCCTAGAGGGGGAGACACCGGCGCAGCCGCTTGTATAAAGCGCCTGTTGGATCATAGGGCCTGTGGTATAATGGGGCCACCGTTCCGCCCAACCCACCAATCCCGGTTCCGGCCATGCGCCTGCTCGACATCGTCCAGCGTGAGTCACCGCCCCGCCCTTGGGCCGAAGGCGACAACCTCCCTTGGCATGACCCGGCCTTCAGCGCACGCATGTTGGCCGAGCATCTCTCGCAAGCGCACGACCTCGCCAGCCGCCGCGCCACGACCATCGACCGCCACGTCGCCTGGATTCATCACACAATCCTCGACGGCCAGCCAAGCCGCATCCTCGACCTGGGCTGCGGCCCCGGCCTCTACAGCCACCGCCTGGCGCGGCTCGGCCACACCTGCACCGGCATCGACTACAGCCCTGCCGCCATCGCCTACGCCCAACAGCAGGCCGTCGATCATGAACTGGCCTGCACCTTCGTGCTCGACGATATCCGCCATGCGCCATTTGACACCGGCTACGACCTGGCTCTGCTCCTCTATGGCGAGTTCAACGTCTTTCGCCCCGACCACATTGGCTTGATCCTGCGCAAGGTGCACGCCGCCCTGCGCCCCGGCGGGCAGCTTCTGCTGGAGCCGCATACCCGCGCCGCTGTCGAGCAGTTGGGCCGCCAGACCGCAAGCTGGTTCAGCAGCCCAGGCGGGCTGTTTAGCCCTGCCCCGCACCTGGTGCTGATGGACCATGCCTGGAACGGGCAGCAGCAGACCGCCACGACCCGCTACTATGTAGTCGACGCCGCCGGCGCGGGCGTAACACGCTTTGCCCAGACCATGCAGGGCTATTCCGAAGACGAGTACCGTAGCCTGCTCGCAGACCACGGCTTTCCAGCGATCCGCTTTTATCCCGGCCTTGCGCCTGATGCGCCGGTAGACCCGGCCCTCTGCGCCATCCTCGCCACCCAAGCGCCTGCATAGGCGCGCCGTCTCTGCCGCATCCAGGCCGGCCCATGCGCAAAGGAGCGCCAGCATGAACGACCGCCAACGTTTTGTCGCCACCATGCACTACCAACCCCGCGACCGCAGCCCCATCTGGGACTTCGGCTTCTGGGAAGATACCCTGCCCGTCTGGTACAGCCAAGGTCTGCCCGACTATGTGACGCGCGAAACCAGCGACGCCTATTTCGGCATGGACTACGGCCTGGAGTTCGGCGCGGGCAAAGTCGGCGTGGAGGCCGGGCTGTGGCCCAAGTTCCCCTATGAGGTGATCGAGGACTTGGGCGAAGAAGAGCTGCTGATGCAGGAAGACGGCGTAATCGTGATCAACACCAAAGTGCTTGGCTCGATCCCACAGCCGCAGCGCCACAGCCTGACCGACCGTGCAAGCTGGCGCAAGCTCTTCAAGCCGCGCCTCGACCCCGACTACCCTACCCGCCTCCCGCCCGACTATCCGGCGCGGCTGGCCGAATGGCGTGACCCCGCCCGCGATTATCCCCTAGTGCTGCCCGGCGGCAGCCTCTATGGCTGGCTGCGCAACTGGATGGGCATGGAACAGTTGGCCTATGTCGTCTATGATGACCCCGCCTGGTTTGGCGAGATGGTGGAAACCGTCGCCGACTGCATCGTCGGCACGCTCACACGCCTGCTCGCCACCGGCGTGACCTTCGAAGCGTGCGGCATGTGGGAGGACATGGCCTACAACGCCGGGCCGCTGCTCAGCCCCAAGCATTTCAAGCAGTACCTCGTCCCCCAATACCGGCGCATCACCGACCTGCTGCGCAGCCACGGCGTGGACGTGATCTGGGTGGACTGTGACGGTAACATCGAAAAGCTCGTCCCGCTCTGGCTGGAGGCAGGCGTCAACTGCATGTTCCCGCTGGAGGTCGGCACCTGGGGCGCGGACCCCATCGCCTACCGCCGCCAATATGGCAAAGACCTGCTGATCATGGGCGGCTTTGACAAACATCTGCTGGCGGGCAGCAAAGAGGGCATCCGCGCCCAAGTGCTGCGCCTCACCCCTCTGGTCGAAGAAGGCGGCTATATCGGCTTCTGCGACCATCGCGTGCCGCCCGATGTCCCCTTCGCACACTATCTCTATTATCTCGACCTGGTCCGCACCCACTGGGGCAAAGGCATCAACCTCAAACCGGCGGCCTGGCATCTCTCCCCGCAGGAGCGTACCCGATGAAGATCATTGACATCCAGACGATTTATGTCGACCGCTATCTCTTTGTACAGGTTGAAACCGACGAGGGGATCACCGGCCTGGGCGAGTCCGGCGCCTGGGGGTATCTAGAGGCGTCGGGCGCGGCGGTCGAGACCTTCAAACGCTATCTGATCGGCCAGGACCCGCTGCGCATCGAGCATCACTGGCAGTATATGTACCGCTGGACCCACTTTCGCGGCGCCGCGATCATGGGCGCCATCAGCGCCATCGACATCGCCCTGTGGGACATCATGGGCAAATACTTTGGCGTGCCTTGCTACCAGTTGATGGGCGGCAAGACGCGCGACAAGGCGCGTGTCTATTATCATGTCTTTGGGGATACCAAGGAGAAGCTCATCCAGGGCTGCATCGACGCCAAGAACCGGGGCTTTACCGCGGTCGGCCATCTTACGCCCTTTCTCGACGAGCCGCATGACGTGCCCTTTTTCAAGACCCACGTTGACAAAATGCGCGATGCCATCGAAACCGTGGGC
>QEUY01000189.1 GCA_003577365.1 Chloroflexota bacterium
AAGACATGCTCGACGCGCGGCTCTTTGGTGGCGGCGGTGGAGACATCGTAGGCGATGGGGTGCATCGGCATCCCCACAAAGACCACCGTCCCCCCTGGGCGCAGCGGCCCAAAGACGCTCGCCGCGGCCCGTTCATTGCCGCTGCATTCAAAGACGACATCCGCGCCCCAGCCGTCGGTCATGGCGTGGATCACGTCGACCAGGTTTTCCTGCGCCACGTTGACCGGTCGGATCGGCCCCAGCGTCGCCGCCAAGTCCAGCTTGGGCTGCTGCACGTCGGTGATCACCACTTGGCTACAGCCCCCGGCCAGCGCGGCCAGCGCCGTCACCATGCCGATCGGCCCCGCGCCCATGACCACGGCCAGGTCGCCCGGCTGGAGGCGCGCCTTGGTGGCGGCGTGCATGCCCACGGCCAGCGGCTCGACCATCGCGCCCTCGGCAAAGCTGACGGTATCGGGCAGCTTGAAAGTAAACGCCGCCGGATGCACCACCGTGGGGCGCAGCACGCCGTGTACCGGCGGCGTCGCCCAGAAGCGCACCGCCGGGTCGAGGTTGTACATGCCCAGGCGCGTGGCGCGGCTGTTGGGGTCGGGGATGCCCGGCTCCATACAGACGCGGTCGCCCACGGCCAGATGCTCGACCTCTGCGCCGGCTTCCACCACCGTGCCCGAGGCCTCATGCCCCAGCACCATCGGGGCGCGCACCACAAACGGCCCAATCGCGCCGTGCGTATAGTAGTGGACATCGCTGCCGCAGATGCCCACCGTATGGATGGCGATGCGTACATCGTGGCTGCCGAGCATCTCGGGGATCTCGATCTCGCGCAGCGCCAAGCGATCCTTTGCTTCTAACACCAAGGCTTGCATAGAGTTGACACTCCTCCAGGCCGGCTTTGCCGGGTGGTGCGCCCTGTTTGCTGTTATCCCTTGCGCACGATGACCACGGCCAAGGCCAAGGTGATGAGCGTGGCGATCCAGAGCGGCAAAAAGCTCTCGACAAAGCGCATCCACAGCAGGTGGATCGCCACGAAACAGAGCACGCTGATAAAGACACGGTCGAATGTATTGGTCTCAAAGGGCAGAAAACCGCGCCGGCCGCGATGTTCGACCGGGGCCTGCACCGCACGTCGCTGCGCCATGGCTATTCCTTTACCGCGCCAAAGGTCAGGCCCATCACAATATAGCGTTGCACAAAGACCAGAAAGAGCAGGGCCGGCAGCATCGAAATGGTGGCGACCGCGGCCATCTCCCCCCAGTTTGTGCCGGTCACCGTCACAAATTCGGCCAGACCGGTGGTGATGGTCCGCGCCCGGACGCTGGTGAGCGAGGCGGCGAAAATATACTCGTTCCAGGCAAAGATCCAACTCAGGATCACGGTCACTGCGATCCCCGGTGCGGCCAGCGGCACGATGATGCGGCGCAGCACGGTCGCCCGCCCTGCGCCGTCCACAAACGCCGCCTCGTCCAGCTCGATCGGGATGCCGTCGATAATGCCCTTCATCAGCCAGATGGCAAAGGGCAGGTTGAACACACAGTAGAGCAGGATCAGCCCGATGCGGGTGTCGAACAGCGACCAATCGCCGGCGCGAAAGATGCGTGTGTAGAGCAAAAAGAGGGGCAGGGCAAAGGCTGCCGGGGGGGCCATGCGGTTGGTGATCGTCCAGAAGAAGATGTTGTCGGCGCCGCCCAGCCGCCAGCGTGACAGGGCATAGGTGGCCAGCACGGCCAGCACAGCCACCAGCAGCGCGTTGGCGGTCGCCACGATCAGCGAGTTGGCTAGATAGCGTTGAAAGACGGGGTTGGTGAGCGGCTCGATATAGTTCTGAGCGTAGAAGCTGGTCTGAAGAAAACGCCCCACCGAGAACAACTCCACGCGGCTGCGCGCCGAGATCACAAACAGCCAGTAGATCGGGAGCAAGGTGATCAGGGTCAGCACGCTCCACAGCGCGTAGACCCCTATCCAGCCCAGCAGTTTTCGCTCGCGCGCCATCACATGGCCCCCTCTCTCAGGATGACTGTTGTTTGCCGATTTGGGTCAGGGCGATAAAGAGCAGCCAGCACAACACGATGGTGAAATAGAGAACAAGCATCGACATGGCCGAGCCGTAGCCATAGTCGGTGCTGGGAAAGACCACGCGCCAGATGTGGATGCCGATATAGCGCGTCGCGTCGCCAGGGCCGCCGCCTGTGAGCAGAAAGACCTCGTCGACGATGCGCAGCGCGTCCATCAGCCGGATAAAGAGCGTCGTCAGGATCACCGGCATCATCATCGGGATGGTCAAAAAGCGCAAAACCTGCCAGCGGTTGGCGCCGTCCACCAGCGCCTGTTCCTGTGGTTCCTTGGGGATGGCCGATAGCCCCGCCAGCATGGTGAGGGTGACAAAGGGGGTCCAATGCCAGATGTCCATCACAATGGTGGTCACAAAGGCATGCTCGCCATGACGCCCGATGTTGTAGTCCAGTTCAAACCAGCGCCTCAGATAGTATGGGATCAGCCCAAAGCCGGGGATGGTCAGCAGCCGCCAGGTCGCGCCGACGGCAATCGGCGCAACCATCAACGGCAGCGCGTGGATCGTGCGGAAAAAGGTCTTGCCCCAGAAGTCGCGCACCAATGTCTGGGCCAGAAGAAAGCCCAAGATCAGTTCCAGCCCCACGGCCAATGTCGTAAAGAGCAGCGTGCGCCCGACTGAGAACAGGAAGTCACTGTCGAAGACCAGACGCCGGAAGTTGTTGGCTCCCGCCCAGATCAGATCGCCCGTGGCCGAAAAGACATTCCAGTCGAAAAAGCCGACATACAGGACATAGAAGAAGGGCAGCAGCCCCATGATCCCCAGGATGATCAGGGTGGGGGCCAGCAGCCCCCACCCCATACGATTGGAGCGCATAGGCAGCACCGGCCCTACTGGCCGTAGCCTAGCTGCTGCATGGTCTCTTCCGCCGCCACACAGGCTTGATCCAGCGCGTCGCCGGGTTCAAGCTCGCCCGCCAGCGTCCGCCAGATGAACGGCTCGACGGCTGAACGCAACTGCGGATGGAACGGGAAGGGAGGCGCACCGCGGAAGAGCGGCCCCTGCTCGCGCATCAGCGTGTAGTAGCCGTCGACCTTGGCATCCACCTCTTGTACCTTGGGGTCGTCATAGGTGGATTCCATGACGATGCGCGAGCCGGCCACAGCCCAATCCGCCTGGACCGACTCTTGGCCGATGTACTGCAGCCAGAGCAGGGCGGCTTCCTTGTTCTTGGAGGAATGCGGAATGCCAAACGCACCGCCATCATAGTAGCCAATATAGCCCGCGCCGCTCTCGGCGTCGGCCATGACCCCTTCCGCCACCGGCGGCAGCGCAACGCCTACCTTGCCGACGACGGTCGAGCGTTCCGGATCGGTGGCGATCCAGGCGGCGTTTTCACCATAGACCCAACCCTGGGCAGCGCGGCCTGCGGCAAACGAGGCGGCAACCTCATCCCAGGTGCTGCTGGTGGCTTCGGGCGGGGCAAATTCCAGCAGGCCCACCCAGAAAGCGAGCGCATCCTTGGCCTTCTGGCTGTTCATCTGCCCGCCGTTGGCCTCGCACGCCTTCCAAGTGTCCATGTTTACGCCCCAGTTATAGACGCCGAAGGTAGGGGCAATGGTCTCGTAGTACTCATAGAACGACGACGAGTGCCCGGTGTTGCCCTGGACGGTCGTCCCCCACAGCTCCAGCCCATTATCTTTGCCATACTGGGTGAAGAACTCGGCAATATCGCGATACTGCTGATGGTCGGTCGCCGGGGCCAGGTCATAGCCGTACTTTTCTTTGAAGGCAGCCTGGATCGCCGGGTCCTCGAAGAGGTCCTTGCGGTACAGGTAGACCTTGATAAAGGCCTCCATAGGGACGCCATAGATATCGCCGGTCTCTGGGGCCTTGAAGTTGTCGATGAACGACGTGAACTTGCTCACGTCGAAGTCGGGCGAGGCGAGGGCCGAGTCGTCGGCCAGCATCTGGGTAAGGTCGGTGAGGAAGTCGCGGGCTAGGTAGGTGTAGATGATGTCCTGCTCGATGTACACAAAGTCATAGATGCCGGTGTTGGCCTCCATGTCCTTGATGGCCTTGTTGTACATCTCATCCCACGACGTCACCTCGAACTCGACGTTGATGCCGGTCAGTTCGGTGAACTGCGGCGCCAACACCTCCTGCGCAAAGCGGGAAGGCGGCGTGCTTTCCGAGATCCCGTGGATCGTCGCGCCCTTGTAGGGTTCGGCGGCAGTGGTCCACCAACTGGCCTCAGCCGGGGCCGCTTCCTCGGCGGCTGCCTCCTCTCCGGCGGCTTCCTCTGCGGGCGCCGCACTCGGCGTGGCAGGGGCAGGGCACGCTGTCAAGAACATGCTCAGGATCGTCAATACGGCTAGGAACGAAAATAGACGACGATGCGAATGCAACATGGAATTGCTCCTCTCGCTATCACATATCACTGTCAGATAGCAATTGATGTGGACAGGCTCCAGTGAAGCTGCTGCATGGCGCGGTCTCGCCCGGCAAACGGTCGTCAGCGGCGCGCTGTTGCCGGGGCATGCTGCACCGGGCATCTACGTCGCGTGCCGAATCACCTCCTTTCCCGTGTGCTTTCTATCGTGGCCGGTGGCTTGGTTGTGATGTATTTAGCCATCGACGCGGCGGGCAGATCGTGGGGGCCGGTGAGACAGCCGCCCGTAGGGTCGATGAAGCTGGCCGGTAGCACAGGTCACGCGCCCAGTACCTATCGCGGCGCTGTGGCTCGCGGCGCTGTGGCTCGCGGCGCTGTGTGATGTCTGTCGAGGGGTATACGTCGAACAGTTGCAGACATCGCACAGGCGCGACGCACTGCACCTACCAGTTGCGCTGATTTGCGGAGCTACCTCTATTGTAAATGCGACCAGGGGGGGTGTCAATCCCCTGGCGATGATCCTGTTCCACGCTGGAGTAATGGGGCGTCTGCTGCTGTGCGCGGTGAGCGCCCTAGCGTACCAGACGCCGGAACGGCTCGCGCTTGACATCCACCACCAGATAGCGGTCTAGGGCGTCTTCGTCCAGGGCGCGCTTGACCACGCCCAGCGCCTCGGCGGCGGCTTCCCCTGTCTGGCGGATCTCCGTCTCGCCATGCGCCAGCGTGGCCTTAAAGCTGGTCAGGCAGTGGATCCCGCGCCGCGCCATCTCCTGGATAAAGAGCGTATAGACCTTGCGCCGGTCCACCGCTGCGGGCAGATCCAGCGCGAGCGCCGGGTTGCTTGCCAGCCCTGTACAGACCCCCTGCAATCCTGTCTCGTCGATGGCGCGGTTGAGCGCCGCGCGCAGCCCTTCGCCGATCGCCTGCAGCCGCGCCGGTCCCTCGCGCCGCCGCAGCTCGCGGATCGTCGTCAGCGCCGCGACTAGGCCGATGTTGTCGCTCCAATAGGAGCTGGAGATAAACATGCGCTGCGCCGGCTCCATCACCGCGCGGCTGCCCACCACCGCGCCCATCGGATAGCCGTTCGACATCGCCTTGGCCACCACCGTCATATCGGGCGTCACGCCTGTCACCGCTTGGATGCCGCCCAACGCCGGTCGCCAGCCGCATGAGACCTCGTCGAAGATCAAGACTGCGCCGTGCGCCTGCGCCAGCCGCTTGATCCCCGCCAGATAGCCTGCGGGGGGCAGCTCCGACCGCGCCGGTTCCATCATGATCGCCGCCACCTGCCCGGCGTGCTCCTCCAGCAGGCGCGCCACCATCGCCGCGTCGCCATAGCGAAAGGGGATCACGCTGCCCGCCAACGCCTGCGGCACGCCGATCGGCTCGATGCCCGCAAAGGGATATTCGCCGCTCTCTGGGTCTACCCCGAAATTGGCCGCCTGATACCAATCATGCCAGCCGTGATAGCCACAGATCAGAATACGGTCACGGCCCGTCGCCCCGCGTGCGATGCGCGCCGCCACCGCACATGCCTCGCCGCCTCCTTTGGTGTAGCGCACCATCTCGGCGCTCGGCAGCGTCGCCACCAACTCCTCGGCCAGCTCGATCTCAAGCGGGCTGTTGAGCGTGTAGATGCTGCCCCGGTCGATCTGTGCCTTGACCGCGCCGTCCACCACGTCGTCGGCATGGCCCAAGATCACCGCGCCGACGGCGTTGACCCAGTCGATGTATTCGTTTTCGTCGACGTCGACAAAGCGCGCACCCTTGGCGCGCTGGGCGTAGACCGGGCTGACGCCGTTGGCGAACTGGTCGGCGCGGCGGCTGATCAACTGGGTCCAGCCGGGGATCAACGTCCCCGCGCGTCGATAGAGGGCATAGGATTGTTGGACGTTCGGCTGGATCGTGGGCTGTGACATGGCTTTCCTCACCGGCAGGCGGCAGTTGAAAAGGGTGGGGTGGTCTGCTGCTCTGTATTGTAGAGGGAGAGCCGCGCTTCCGCCAACCCGCTTCTGTACGCGGCTTGTGTGTCGAGAAGGATTGCCCTACGCCGCCAAGTCGGCTAGACTGTGCGGACGACAAAGAGACATGAAGGGAGCCGAGTGCTGGAGGAGATGCTCAACATGGAGGAGATGATCAAACAGGCGCGCAATTTGGCGCGCCGCGCCCACGACGATACCGGCGTGCTCTATAACGGCAAACCCTACTTTGTGCATCCGGAGCGGGTCGCCCAGATTGTGGCGGGCATGAGCGACGACCCGCTGGCCCAAGTGGTCGCCTATCTACATGACACAGTGGAAGATACCGGCGTGAAGCTAGAAGACATCCGCCAGCAGTTTGGCGCAGAGGTAGCGGGCGATGTGGCGGCGCTGACGCGCGACAAGGAACACGAAGGTTATATGGAGTTTGTCGCCCGCGCCGCGCGCCGGCCGCGTGCGCGGCTCGTCAAACTGGCCGACCTGCGCGCCAATATCGAAAGCTTCGAGGACCCGGCCTGCACTGTATCGCCCGATAGACTGACCAAATATCGCGAGGCCGAAGCCTATATCCTGACCACCTACGGCGCGCCCGCCACCTGGCAGTGAGC
>QEUY01000190.1 GCA_003577365.1 Chloroflexota bacterium
GCCAATCCGTTGATCTTCTCGGCTGGCCCCTTGGCAGGGACCAGCTTCTCCAACGCCAACCGCACCAGCGTGGGCTGCAAAAGCCCCTTGACCGGCGGCATCAAGGAATCGAACAGCGGCGGAACCTTGAGCTATGGGCTGGGACAGCTTTCGATTTCAGGCTTTACACTGCACAACAGTTCGCCCAATTGGGTGGTCATCCACTTCCGCAAGGACGGCGAGATCGACTTTGACAGCGCCGAGCCGTATATGGGGAAGGGCAATTACGAGGCCGCCAACTTGCTCTACGCACACTACGGCAAGAAGGTGGTGCTCGCGCTGTGCGGGCCGGTGGGCGAGTATCAGGGGTTGCTCGCCGGCATCGCCATCAGCGACAGCGACGGGCGTCCATCGCGCTTTGCCGCGCGCGGCGGCGTGGGCGCGGTGATGGGGTCTAAGCGCGTCAAGGCGATCGTCGTCGACCTCGACAAGATCCCCCCGCTGCACGACCGCAAGAAGGTGATGGAAGGCATGCGCGGCTATGCCAAGATGCTCCAGGCCGACCCCACGGTGATGAACTTTTACAACGCGGTGGGCACGATGGGCATGGCCGACTACCAGAACTATGTGGGCGGTCTGCCGGTGCGCAACTTCAGCGCCGGGCAGTTCGCCGATGTCAATGCGGGCGAACCGTTCAAGATGGGCGGCGACTTCATCGGCGAGCTAAACACGTCGCGCGGCGGCCTGCAGACACATGCCTGTATGCCCGGCTGCGTGATCCAGTGCAGCAATGTCTATCACAACGCCGAAGGCAAGGAGGTCGTGTCGCCCGTGGAATATGAGACGCTCGGCCTGCTGGGGACAAACTGCGGCATTGGCCACCCCGACCAGCTTGCGGCCCTGAACTATATCGCCAACGATATGGGGGTGGATACGATTGAAACCGGGGCTACGCTGGGCGTGCTCATGGAGGCGGGCCTGGCCCCCTTTGGCGATGTCGACTGGATGGTGAGCGCCTTGGCCGAGATCTTCCGGGGGACCGAGCAGGGCCGGCTGTGGGCGCAAGGCACGGCACGCGTCGCCGCAGCCTATGGCGTGAAGCGCGCGCCGGTAATCAAAAAACAGGCGATCAGCGCCTATGACCCGCGCGTGATCGAAGCGACCGGCGTGACGATGATGGTAACGGCGCAAGGCGCGGACCACACCGCGGGCAACCTGCCCCGGCTCGACACGACCAAGATGGGGCTTGACGAGATCATGGAGCAGAGCCTGCTCCAGCAGTCTAAGGTCGCGGCCAACGACTCCCTGGGGTTGTGCATGTTCGGCCAGAGCGTGACCAATGCCCAGGCTGCATGGCTGGCTGAGCAACTGAACGCCGCGCATGGCACGAATCTCGATATGGATTTCTTTCTCGAGCTGGGGCGCGAGACGTTGAAACTGGAGCGGGAGTTCAACCGCCAGGCTGGGTTTGGACCGCAGGACGACGAACTGCCCGAGTTCTTCTACAAAGAGCCGCTTGCGCCCACCAACCGCGTGGCACGCTTCCACGGCAACGAAGTCCACGACATCTGGGAGCGCCTGCCCTAGGGGGTGAACCGTCTGCATCGGCCCACACGAAACCGGCGGGAGGTACTGCTACGTCTCATCCCTGGTCGGGACAGGCCCCCGTGCCTGTCCATACGTGTGGCAAACGGGCCGCCACGGGGGGCGGCCCCGACGATGAACCTTGTACGATCAGGCAGTATACGAGAGTATACTCCCGCCGACCATTGTTAGTCGCGGCTGCCTAATTCTGGGCTGCGGCCTTGCGGATCAGGAAGTGATAGTGACGCCACCAGAGCCGGCCGCGCTTTTCCTGCTGCAGCAGCGCATGCCCATTGACCTCCAGCCAGGCGGGCAGCTCCCACCACGAGATGCGGTCGGTGCTGAGCAGTTCTAAGGTGTCGCTCGGCTGCATCGCCTCCAGCGCACGCTGGATGCGGACAAACCCGGCGCAGGCCTTGCCGCGGTTGTCAATGCGCCGGGTAGGCTGCGGAAGCGGGGGCGCTTTCAGATCCTTCAGATCGCACATACCGCGGATCGGCGAGCAGGCGCGCCACATCGGGCACGTGATGAAGATAACGAACAGCGCCACGACCAGCGTAATTTTGGTCAGGATGAGCAAGCCAAAGGGCGTGAGCAGCGCCGCAGGCTCCAGCCCCACATAGGGGATCGCCTGCGCCAGCCCGGTGACCAGCAGCGTAGGCAGGATCACGCGCACGGCCCAGCGAAAGCGCTCCAACTGTTCGGCGGCGGCTACTACAACTGGCATGGCGAGCGTCTGCTGTGCGCCAGGGACGGCGACAAAGATATTCCAGACCGCGCCGCCGGCCCATAGGCCAAAGGCGACAACATGCAGCAGCCGCAGCACCCAAGGCCAGGTCTGACCGGGGAATGTCATCCGGGCGTCGAGGAGGGCCGTGCTCGCCAGGGTCAGCACAACCGTCCCAAGCGCCAGGCGTGCCCCCTGCGTGTCAAAGGGACGATGCGTGGTCGGCGGATAGGCCAACAGCCAAGCCACTGCCAGCAGCGCCACGGTAAGCAGGATCACGTTGCCGGCCCAGATCGCATAGACGCCCGTCGCCTGAGCCAGACCGGCCAGCCGCAAGAGATGCGACGCGGTCACCAGGGCGACACCCCACGCGCCCCAGGCAATCGCGCGGAAGCGGTTCTGTTGCGCGCGTGCGAAGCGCGCCACCAGATCCACCTCCTGCGGGTCGTCGGGCCGCTTCATAAAGAGGCCCCACCACATGAAGCCGCCTGCCAGTATGCCGAGCGCCGCCAGGTGCAGCCAGCGGATCAGCGCCCAGGCGGTGGGTGTGCCATGGGTGCTCATGGTGAGGTAGACGCCCACGAGCGATGCAAACGCGATCACGGTCAGTGCCACTTTGGGGAGTACATAGCGGTCTAGAAAACCGGCCGCAGGGTTGGCGCGCATGGCGGACGATAACGTGGCCATAGAAACGATCCTCTCCTAATTCTTTATTCTTTGCGTCAGGGCAGCAGAATGGGTGTCGCCGCCGATCGGTTACGCCGGTTGCCAACTGCCCCGCTGGATGCCCGCGGCGACGCCGGCATGGTCGGCCATCGTGGGCGGCGGGGTCACGACAAAAAACGCCACAGTCTGGGTCTCTGCCTGCAGCCCGCGCTTTTCTCCGGCAGCGATAAAGGCTGTGGTCCCCGCCTGGAAAGGCACTTCTTGATCCCCCGCGGCCAGCCGGCCGGACCCCTCCAAGATGACCAATGAGAGGTCCACGCCCGGCGCGTGGACGGGGATAAACTGGCCCGGTTTGAAACAGGCCAGGATGTTCTTGGCCCGTTCATTCTGCGCCAATGTTACTGCGTTGAACTGGTCGGCGGCTAGGGCAACTGCTTCCGTATAGGATTGAATGACTTTCGCCATGGCGTAGGTTCCTCATTGGGGTGGAATCGGGTCTTCCGTGGTCATCTCGTTCACACCAGCGAACGCAACATTGCCTAAGCGCAATGCCGCGAACTCAATGTAGCGGAGCCAGGGTCGATCTTCTTTGCGCTATCGCAAAGAGCAGGCTGCCCAACAGCAGCAACAAAAATGAGGCCGCCCTCCTAAGGAAAGCAGCCTCACCTATTGGCGGATTGCGCCCTCGGCCCGCCCAACTGGGCCGGAGTCGTTGTCTGCTGGCTAGATCCGCAGCAGACGCATCCCGTTGAGGATGACCAACAGCACCGATAGCTCGTGGATCAACATCCCGCTCGCCATGTGCACCTGGCCCATCAGCACGCCCACCAGCAGCACCGTCACCGTGACCAGGGCGACGCCAACATTTTGCCGGATGTTGCGCAGCGTGGCCTTGGAGATGCGAACGGCCTCGGCGATCTTGCTCAGGTTGTCGGAGATCAGCGCGATATCCGCGGTCTCGATGGCGACATCTGTGCCTGCTGTCCCCATGGCGATACCGATATCGGCGGCGGCCAGCGCGGGCGCATCGTTGATACCGTCGCCCACCATCGCCACGACATGACCCTCGGCCTGGAGCCGGCGGATCACCGCCAGCTTGTCATCCGGCAGCAGGTTGGCGTGGACCTCCTCGATCCCGGCTTCAGCCGCGATCGCCTGGGCGGTGCGCCAGTCATCGCCGGTCAACATGAGCAAACGCCGCAGCCCGCTGTGTTTCAACTGGTCGACGACCTCTGCCACGCCGGCCTTGAGCGGGTCGGCCAGCCCCAGGATACCGGCCTCCGCGCCGTCGAGCGCCACGATCACAGCCGTTTTGCCTGCCGCTTTGAGCTGCGCGACCTGCGTCTGCGCGCCCTCGCTGAGCGTGATCCCCAGCTCGGCCATCAGCGCCTCGTTGCCGACCACGATCTGACGCCCACGGTGGATGGCCTGCACACCGCGGCCGGTGAAGGTCAAGAAGCTGTCAGGATGCTCCACCGTGCCCAGTTCCTGCGCAGCCGCCAAGATGGGCCGTGCCAGGGGGTGCTCCGAGCCGTTCTCGGCGACGGCGGCCCAGCGCAGCACTTCTTGCTGGGGGCCCGTCCAGCGGCCCAGGCCCAACGGTGATGCCTCTGCGGCGCTGGGCAGGCTGCCCGGCGTGGCATATGCCAACATGCCCACCCCGGCATGGACAACAGGCTGCGCCTGGAGCACGACAACATCGGTGAGCCGGGGCTTGCCCTCGGTCAACGTGCCGGTCTTGTCAAACGCCAGCGCGCTGATCTTGCCCGCGTTCTCCAAATATTCACCGCCCTTGATCAAGATGCCCTTCTGCGCCGCGCGGCCGATGCCGGCCACCACCGACACCGGCGTCGAGATAACCAGCGCGCCGGGGCAGCCGATGACCAACAGCGTCAGCGCCAGTTCGATGTCCCGGCTGATCGCATAAGCAACCACACTGAGGCCGATAATGGCAGGCGTATACCACTGCCCAAAGCGCTCGATAAAGCGTTGGGTGGGTGCTTTTTCCTCTTGCGCCTCTTCCACGCGGCGGATGATGCGCGCCAGGGTCGTATCCGCGCCCACACCCGTGGCCTGCACATAAAGCAGACCGTCTTGGTTCACCGTACCGGCAAAGACCTCGGCCCCGTCCGCCTTCTCCACCGGCATCGGTTCGCCGGTGATGGCGCTCTCGTCCACGCTCGACTGGCCGCGGGTCACCACGCCGTCGACGGCGATCTTGGCGCCGGGTTTGACTAGCACCGTCTCGCCATACAACACCTCATGCGGAGCAACTTCGATCTGCTGACCATCGCGCAGCACGAGCGCTGTCAAGGGCGCGACGTCGATCAGCTTTTGCAGCGCCTGCCGCGTGCGGCTGAGCGTGCGCGCCTCCAGGTAGGCCCCGAAGATGAACAGGAAGGTCACCGCCGCAGCTTCCCAATACTCGCCGATGATCAGCGCGCCGCCGGCCGCGATTGTCACCAGCAGTTCCACGCTGATATGGCGGTTGAGCAGGCTGCGCCAGGCGCGCACGGCAATATCCCAGCCCGCCACCAATGCCGCCGCGATCATCAGCCCGTCACGCCAGGCGCGCGCCCCTAGCCACCATTCGGCGGCAAAGGCCAGCACGATCAAAACGCCGCTGAGCAGCGTGATCGCCAGCCGCCGCTGTTTGGGGTTCCGTAGCCATTGAGTCATCATTGTTTTGACGCTCCTTTCCAAGCGTATGCCTTTGCATCCGTTCGCGGTATCCTGCAAACGGATGTAGGGCCTGGGTTGCTGCGCCCGACATCCAACAGCGCAGCAACCCGTCTAGCGATCAGTTAGAATGCCGATACCTTCGATTCATAACCGACAGAACGCACCGCCTCGACCAATTCCTCGGTGCTCACGCTGTGCGGATCGTGCTGGACCTCGATACGGCCTGTGTTGAAGTGAACTTTGGCCATCTCGACGCCGTCGAGCGCCGTCAGCGCCTTTTCAATTTTGGCCACGCAGGAGGGGCACGATAGCTCTTGGCTGCGCAGGATGGTTTTCATTTTGCTCTCCTCTTTCTAATTTTTAACTTACTGGGTTCCCCCATCGTCATCGTTCACCCCTAGAATAGACGCCAACCCGGCGCGAGTACATGATATGGATCAAGCTGCCGCGCCACTTTGTATACAGAATGCACGCGCCGGCAACAAAAAAGAGAGGGAGGGTCGCTAGTGCGCGTGCCCTCCCTGAGATGCTGATATTGATATCCAGTGCAGCGGTCCCGGCTGCTCCCCTAGCTTGATGCCAGACCGGCAAACGCTTCACCGGCCGCGGCCAGGGTCTGATCGATCTCGCGCTCGCCGTGTGCGCTGGAGAGAAATCCCGCCTCAAACTGCGAGGGTGCGAGATAGACGCCGCGCGCCAGCATGGCCTGAAAGAAGCGTGCAAAACGCTGGGTGTCAGCGCGCTTGGCTGTAGGCCAGTCGATCACCGGCTGGTCGGCGAAGAACATCCCGAACATAGTGCCCACCCGGCTGATCTGAACGGGGGTCTTCGCCTCCTCTGCCGCTGCCGCCAGCCCCGCCATCAGCCGCGCCCCCTGCCGTTCGATGCGTTCCCAGACGCCGGGGGCGCTGAGGCCGCGCAGCGTGGCGATTCCTGCGGTCATCGCCAGCGGATTGCCCGACAGTGTGCCTGCTTGATACATCGGGCCGGCGGGCGCGACCATCTCCATGATGGTACGCTGCCCGCCGTATGCGCCGACGGGCAGCCCCCCACCGATCACCTTGCCCAGCGCCGTAATATCTGGAGTTATGCCAAACAGGGTCTGCGCGCCGCCCGGATGCACGCGGAAGCCGGTCATGACCTCGTCGAAGATCAGCAGTGCGCCCGCCGCTTGGGTGAGCTTGCGCAGCCCGGCCAAAAAGTCGGGCTGCGGCGGCACCAGCCCCATATTGCCTGCGACTGGCTCCACGATCACGGCGGCGATCTCTCTGCCCATGCGCTCGAAGATCGCCTCGACCGCGCCCAGATCGTTATAGCGCGCCGTCAGCGTGTCGGCCAC
>QEUY01000191.1 GCA_003577365.1 Chloroflexota bacterium
TCAACATGGTGTGGACCCGCGCCAGCGTTGCTTCCGGCGTCTCGCGGCCTATCACGTCGCCGTCGAGCACCAGCACAGGGGCCAGCCCGCAACTGCCCAGACAGCGCGCCGTAGCCAGGCTGAGTTTGCCGTCGGGCGTGGTCTGGCCGGGGGCAACGCCAAACTCGTTTTGGAGCAGCGCCACGATCTCGGCAGCTCGTTTAACATAACATGCCGTCCCCATGCAGACGATGCAGGTATGCTCGCCCTGGGGTTTGAGCGAGAAGAAATGGTAGAAGGTGGCGACGCCATAGACCCAACTCAGGGGCAGCTTGAGCTGGTGCGCCACATAGATCAAGAGATCTTCTTCCAGGAAGCCGAACGCCTCTTGCGCGGTGTGCAAGACTTCGATCAGGGCGTCTTGCTGGTGCTGAAAGCGTTTCAGCGTGCGGTCGATCAGTTTGAAGCGCGGATCGCCGCTGGGGTGGTCTGTGCTCTCGGCGCTGACCCCCCCGCGGGTGGTGGCAGTGTTGGGAGGCATAGCAATCCTTTCATCTAGCCAACAGAGCAAACAACCATCAATCGGCGCAGGGGGGAGCGGGGGGCGACGGGTAGGTTGCTCGGCGCGCTGCCTAGAGATCAGCGTATGCGCC
Organism: Chloroflexota bacterium; assembly: GCA_003577365.1. GTDB lineage: Bacteria > Chloroflexota > Anaerolineae > Caldilineales > Caldilineaceae > QEUY01. Next base: position 633 of record QEUY01000191.1, read on the forward strand.
GGAGCGCCTGCTTGCGCCAGTCAATAGAAGACCGTCAGCTTGACCTTACACCATCTTATGACGCGCAGCGTCAGGCAGTAGACGAGAGTCGCGGCTGACCGAGAGGATGGTCTTTCACCTGGTCAGTTGGCTAGGTGTCATGCTGCCACTATCCTCGCGGCGCGCCCCTGCCATGCCCTTTGCCGTTCGGTTGACAGCCCTGGGGCTTCGTGTTACCTTGGTATGGACTCCCCGGCGGGACGGGGGTTGTCTACCTTGCCACTTCGCCTAGACAGACGAGGACAAATGGTTAAGCGTTCTGCCACCGCTTACCGCTGGTTTTGGCTACCCTCTTGTCGCCCGTGTCCTTGTCCCCTGTGCGCCATCTCCGGCCCAGCTCATCCTTTCTGTATGTACCTTGAGGAGGGATTATGTTTGTCGACCCCGATGTCCGCCAGGCCATTGAGTTTGAGACCGACAGCCAGACGCCGGTGTTAAGCGTCTATCTCAACGTGGACCCCAGCCGCCGCTCGGTGGAAAAATACAAGCTGGCGCTGCGCAACCTGCTCAACCAGGCCCAAGGCGCTGCGCCCGAAGACCAGAAGCGCATGCAAAACTATCTGGAGATGGGCTATAATCGCCAGGGTCGCAGTCTGGTCATGTTTAGCTGCGCCGCCAAGGATTTCTGGTGGGCCAAGAGCTACATGGTGCCGGTAGACGATGCCGTCTTTGTCGGGCGGCGCGCCTATGTGCGCCAGCTTGCCACCTTGATGGACACCTACGAACGCTGCGGTGTGATCCATGTCGATCAAGAAGGCGCTCGCCTCTATGTCTTTAATATGGGGGTGCTGGAAGACGCCGAGGGCCATCTGGGCGAAGAAGTCAAGCTGCACAAGGCCGGCGGCTGGTCCTCTTCACGCTATCAGCGCCATGAGGCCAACGTGGCCCAGCAGAACCTACAGGAGGCCGCCGAACTGGCCGAAGATTTCTATCGCGCCAACCGGACGCGCCGGCTGCTGCTGGCCGGCACCGAGAAGAACACGGCCCGCTTTCAAGAACTGCTGAGCCACCGGCTGCGTTCGATGGTCGTAGGGCGTTTCCCGGCCAGCGCCAACGCCACCCCCGCCGAGATCAGTGACAAGGCGCTCAAGCGGGCGCGCCAGGCTGCCGACGAAGAAGCCCAGGCCGTGGCCGACCAGGTCGTCACCGCCGTGCATAAGGGCGGCAACGCCGTCGCCGGGCTGGCCGAGACGTTGACCGCCGTCCAAGACGGCCGCGCCCAGCATGTGGTCGTGTTGGAGGGCTTCGCTCAGCCCGCCTATCGCTTTGTCGACAGCGGCTATATTCTGCTCGACCTGGGCGACGACAAAGAGTTGGGCAGCGGCCGCGTGCAAGAACTGCCCGATGCCGTCGAAAGCGTGCTGCGCCGTGCCATGGGCCAGGGCATCGGCGTAACGATCCTCGACCATCACGACGGTCTGGCCAAGCTCGGCAAGATCGCCGCGCTCACCCGCTACTAAGTGAACGCGACCTGTCACCCTGAGCCGCCTACGGCGAAGGGTCTCTCCGGCTAGCGCACCCCAGCAGAGAGATGCCTCGACTCTGCCCCTGCGCCCCTGCGTACCGCAGAGGCGCAGGGGGAAAAGAGTCTCGGAATGACACCGTCCCTAGAGGCGTTTGCTCAGATGGCCGCCATGGATTGAAAGCTGTCATTGGATGCTGATGGAGACACCGCCGCGCGGCTTTGCGCCGCCCGAATCGTTTGACCCGGCACAGCAGATGCAGACCCTGCAGGCAGGATGCCGCACGCTCGGCATCCCGCTGACGCCGCTGCAAGTGGCCCAGTTCGAGGTCTATTACCAGGAACTGGTCGAAGCCAACGCCAAGTTCAACCTGACGGCCATCACCGGCTATGAGGAGGTGCAGGTCAAGCACTTCCTCGACTCGTTGGTTGCCCTGCCTTTGATCGTCGAGGAGGTGGGCGACACACTGCCGCCCGCCACCCCGCGCCATCTGGTCGACGTGGGGACGGGTGCGGGCTTTCCGGGTATTCCGCTCAAGATCGTCGCGCCCCAGCTCAAATTGACTTTGATGGACGGAACCGGCAAGAAGATCAGCTTCTTGCAGCAGGTCGTGGCGCGGCTGGGGTTGCGCGGGGTGGAGGTGGTGCAGGGCCGCGCCGAGGAGTTGGGGCGCAGCCCCAGCCACCGCGGCCAGTATGACCTGGTGACGGCGCGCGCCGTGGCCCCGCTCAACACGCTGGCCGAATATCTGCTGCCCATGGCGCGGCGCAGCGGGCTGGTGGTGGTCTATAAGGGGGCGGGCGCGCCGCAGGAGTTTGTCGAGGCGCGCAAGGCCATCGAGACCCTGGGCGGTGAGACGGTGCGGCTGGCGCCGGTGCAGGTGCCGCTGCTGGGCGAGCAGCGTTTTATACTGTTGATCAAGAAGGTCGCGCCCACGCCCGACCGCTACCCGCGCGGGCAAGGGCTGCCGCGCAAAAAACCCTTGAGCTAACCCGCAGCAAGGCCTATTTGACGCCTATTTGACGCCTATTTGAGGTCTATTCGAGACAGCCCTTGTCCAGATAAAAGGTCATATGCTGGATCTGGATCACCGGGTCAATGTACTCGACGCGGATGTCTTTGGGCACGTTCAAGGTGATCGGCGCATAGCAGAGGATGCCCTTAATGCCCGCCTCGATCAGCATGTCCGCTACCCCTTGGGCGACCTCCGCCGGCACGGCCATGATGGCGATCTGGCACTTGTGCTTGGCGACGTTGGCCGCGATGTTGGAATCCGGCTCGATCTCGATCGAATCGGCCAGCCGCAGCCCGATCTTCTTGGGGTCGTTGTCGAAGGCGGCGACAATGCGAAAGCCGCGGTTCTCAAACCCGTTATAGGCCGCCAGGGCATGGCCCAGATAGCCGGCGCCCACCAGCACGACCGGCCAGATGCAATCGACCTTGAGGATCTTCTCCAACTGCTTGCAGAGATAGGCGACGTTGTAGCCTGTGCCCTGTTTGCCAAATTCGCCAAAGTGGCTCAGATCCTTGCGAATTTGGGCTGAGCTGATCCCCAGGCGTTCGCCTAATTCCTGGCTGGAGGCCACTTCGTGCCCCTCCGCCGCCAAGAGCTTTAAGGTGCGTAGGTAGACAGGCAGCCGCCCGATCACAATGTCGGGGATCGCGTCCCTGGCTACCGATGCTAACGCTGGGGTGGTTTCTTCGAGTGTGCTTGAGTCCATACGTCCTGGGATTGGTGGCTGCGCTCGGATACGATATCGGCGTATTCTGCCGATCCGGCCGCGGATTCGCTGCGACTGTATAGGCATGTGGATCACCGTAGAGGGTTGAACGATATCTACTGCGATCGGCACGGGCGCACAACGAACCGGGTCTGAGGTGACGAGCTTACAGGATTTGCATTGGCATCGCAACCGGCTGGAACTGGCATCGACGCGGTGGGCATGACAGGTGGCGAAACGTCGAGACAGCTTATTTTAACATAGAGTAGATTGTAACGCCAGTCACAAATGGCTGCGCATGCGCGCTGTATAGGGTATGCTGTGTAAAGTATGCCGCGTAAGATATACTGCGTAGCCTATACTTGGAAGATCCCCCCATCTGTAGTATATCTCTCACGATTCAAGCATACGGGATTCAAGCATGTAGCCTGTACCGGCCCTTGACCGCTCTGGCTATTGGTCTATCGGCCCATCTACCGCCGTGCAGGATCTATGCCGGTTCCCTGTGCCGCCACGTGTGCGCTATACTGTCTACTCTATCATCCTTTTGCCGGCGTTGCATGAGGAGAGAGTAAAAACGTTCATCAGGGTTGAACTGCCATGAGAGCATCGTTTGCCAAGCGAATCGCCAGCGGTCTGTTGATCGCGCTGTTGATGTCCGCTGCCTTTGTGGCGGGCAATCTCACCGGCTTCCAAGGTCGCCAGGTCTATGCTCAGGGCGAGGCCCAGGGCGAGATGCCCGCCGAGTTCGCCGTCTTTTGGGAAGTGTGGGACTTGGTGCGCGAACACTTTGTCGACCAGGAGCGCATCGACTATCAGGCCATGACCTATGGCGCGATTCAGGGCATGTTGGATACGCTGGGCGACGAAAACCATACGGTCTTTTTTGCCCCGGATGTAGCCCGCCAGCAGGAAAGCGCGCTCGAAGGCTCGTTTGAGGGCATCGGCGCCTATGTCTCGTCGGAAGAGGGCAAATTTACCATCGTCGCGCCCATCCACGGCTCGCCGGCAGAGGCCGCCGGTATCCTGGCCGGTGACACGGTGGTGGCCGTCGACGGCACCGACATCACCGGCATGGAAGAGTGGGAGGTGATCGGGTTGATCCGCGGCCCGGCGGGCAGCAGCGTCGTCTTGACGATCCTGCACGCCGACGCCACGGAACCGGTCGAGATCTCGATCCGCCGCGGCAAGATCGACATCGAGAGCGTGGTGTGGACACGCATCCCCGGCACAGACCTGGTGCATCTGCAGATCACCCAGTTTGCCGGCGACACCAGCCGCGAGCTGCGCACCGCCCTGCGCGCCCTGCAGCTAGAGGCGGAGCAGGGGCGACCCGTCGCCGGCATCCTTTTGGACCTGCGCAACAACCCCGGCGGCTACCTGCAGGAGGCCGTGCGCGTCGCCAGCCAGTTTTTGCCCGAAGGCGAGGTCGTGCTACATGAGCAGGATGCCAAGGATAACCTGACGACCTATCGCTCGCAGGGTGAAGGGCTGGCGCGTGAGATCCCCATGGTGGTCTTGATCAATCAGGGGTCGGCCAGCGCCGCCGAGATCGTGGCCGGCGCGCTGCAAGAAAACGGCCGTGCCAAGCTGGTAGGGATGACGACCGTGGGCACAGGCACGGTGCTGCGCCCCTTTACCTTGAGCGATGGGTCGGTGCTGCGCCTGGGCGTCACCAACTGGCTCACTCCCGAACGCCACCTGATCAAAGGGCAGGGTGTTCAGCCGGATACGCTGGTCGAGCAGGAAGCATCGGTCGAGATGATCAGCCAACTGCTGCTGGAGGAGTTGAGCGCACGCGAGGTCCGGCTCCACGAAGACCAGCAGTTCCAGACCGCGCTGCAGATCTTGAGCGTAGCCAGCCACCCCGAACACCAGGCGGCCGCACCGCAAGCGGCCAACCCCTAGCCGGCCAACTTCGGATCGAGGTTGCCCCATGACCGTCTACGCCAGTTGGCAAGGCCGCACCTATGAGGACTTTCACCCCGGCGACATCTATCAACATGCGGTCGGGCGTACGGTGACCCAGACCGACAATATCTGGTTTACGCTGTTGACGGTCAACAACAACCCCATCCACTTCGACAGCCACTACGCCGCCCAGACCGAGTTTGGCCGGCCCTTGGTGGATTCGACCTTTACGCTGGCGCTGATCACCGGCCTGTCGGTGGGGGATCTGTCGCGCAATGCGGTCAACCTGGGGTGGGATGAGGTGCGCCTGCCCCACCCTGTCTTCGAGGGCGACACGCTCTATGCCCAGAGCGAAATCCTGTCGGCGCGCGCGTCGAAATCGCGCCCACATATGGGCATTGTACAGGTGCGGACAACAGGATATAACCAAGACGGCACGGTGGTGATCGAGTTCAAACGCACGCTGATGATCCCCAAGCGCGGCCATGTGCCTGCCCCGCCCCAGCCGCAACGCTGAACCGCGCCGCTCTCACGCCTTCTGCGCGATCTCTTCGCTTTGCACGACCCCATCGCTTTGTGTGACATCGTCACGATAGAGGCCGTGGGCGTAGATATATTCTTCCACGGCTTTGGGCACTTGATGGCGGATCGGCTCGCCCCGGCGCACGCGCGCCCGCAGGACATGGCTGGCGATCTCCAGTTCGGGCATGTCGAGGATGATCACATGGCGGTGGACGCCGGGCAGCGCGGCCTCCAGATCATCCCAATCCAGCGTGACATCGTGGCGGCTGAGCGCCACCAGGATACAGTTCTCCGCCAGCCAGGCGGCCTCGTGCCAGGTCGGCAGGTCGCGCAGGCTGTCCATCCCCATCAGAAAATAGATCTCGGCCTCTGGCCCCACCTGCTTGCGCAGCAAGCGCACCATGTCCGAGGTATAGTGGGGGCCGGGGCGGTCGGCATCCAGCCGGCTGACCTGGATATAGTCGATATCGGCGGTAGCCAGCTCGCACATGCGCAACCGGTCTTGCACCGGCGACAGGTCGACCCCTTGCTTGTGCGGCGGGTCGCCTGCGGGCACGATGTAGATACAGTCCAGCTTCAGTTGAAACCAGGCTTCTTCGGCCAAGATCAGATGGCCGATGTGGATGGGGTCAAACGTGCCGCCAAAGACGCCGATCCGCGCACAGCCGGGATGCCGCCGGTTCGCTCACAGCCGCTTCCTTTTCTAGTAGTCAGTTCTCATGGTCCAACTGCCGAAGGCCCAGGAGTGGAGGCCCAATGTCAAAAGCCGGTCAGCTGTTGAACGCATTGTCAAACCCCCAGACCAACTCCACATCGCCGATCTGGACGGTATCCCCCTCGGCCACGCCTGCGGCGCGCAGTGCGTCGGTGATGCCCATGGCGCGCAAGA
>QEUY01000192.1 GCA_003577365.1 Chloroflexota bacterium
CTGTCCGCCCGGCCTGCGCTTGACCCGCGCCGAGATCCAAGCCCATCTGGACCGCCGCCGCCCCGGCAGCAACAAACACGGCACCCCGCGCCGCGAGCAAGATAAAGTCGTCCTGCTCTCCGGCCTCTATAGCGAGGACCACGACACGCTCCTGGCGGGCGGCGACATCGTCACCCAGGTCGACGGTGCAGAATCGCGCACCACCGGCTACGCCGCAGGCTACACCACCGGCGAGCCCATTGCCGCCTTGGTGCTCTCCACGTCGCAGCGTTCCGGCGACTATCGCCAGTTCGCCGGCGAGCAGGGCGAAGTCCGCCCCGGCCACACCGACCTCGTCAAATATGTCAAGTCCCAGGGCTATGTGGACGTGCGCGGCGGCGGTCGCTCCAGCTACCGCTCTACCATCTCTGATGTGGTCGGCGGCTCCATCGCCCGTGTCTACCTGCGCCAACACTTTGGCGCCGCCATCTTCTCCTCGATCTGCCAGGTGGGGCCGCTGGTCGCGACCCGCAGCCTGGCAGAGCATTTCGAAGACTGGCTGGCGGCCAACCCCGGCATGCCGATCCCCCAGGCCGAACTCGACCGGGTGCAGGCCCAGTTGGAGGACGCCGAGATCCACAGCCTCGACCGGGACTTTGCCCAGGCCGCCGGCCAGCTGATCAAAGAGACGCGCATCGCCGGCGACTGCCGTCAATGTCCCGGCGCTGCTGGGCGAACCGCTCTACCAAAGCCTCAAGGTGCGGCTCATGGGCACGTTGGGCGGGCTGCACGCCGTGCAGTCCTGCGAGATCGGCGCGGGCCGCGCCGTGGTTGCACGCCGCGGCAGCGAAAACAACGACCCGATCCGCAGCCGCGGCTATCAGCGCAACAGTCACGGCGGTCTGATCGGCGGCATCACGACCGGCATGCCCGTCGTCTGCCGCGTCGGCTTTAAGCCCACCTCCACCATCGTGCTGCCCCAGCAGTCGATCCGCAAGAACTACGAGGAGATCGACTTCTTGCTCAAGAAGGGCCGCCACGACCCGTGTGTAGGTGTGCGCGCCGGGGTCACGCTTGAATCGCGCGTCGCCATCGAATTGATGAACGCCGTGCTGATGCACCAGGCCCAGCACGTTGCGCCCGAACACTTTGCCCTATTCGACCATGCACGTACCCACGCCGCGCCCTGATCGCTGGCTGCTCTTGCTCAAAGGCTCCCCCAGCAGCGGCCAAAGCACGTTGGCCTGTGCCTTGGCCGAAGGTCTTGCCTGGCCGCTGCTGGACAAAGAGGACGAATCCACCTGGCCGTGTATATGTCTATGACCGACTTTCCCGCTGAAAAAAACATCGTCCTCACCGGCTTTATGGGGACCGGCAAGACCACGATTGGCCGTCTGCTGGCCGAGCGGCTAGACCGCGCCTTCGTCGACATGGACGAGCAGATTGAGGCGCGCTTTGGCAAGCCGATCGCGCGCATCTTTGCCGAAGACGGCGAACCTGCCTTTCGCGTGGCCGAGGCCCAGCTCTGCGCCGCCTATGCCCAGCAGCCAGGGTTGGTGATCAGCACCGGCGGCGGCGCATTGGTCGCCCCCGCCAACCGCCATGCCCTGGCCCAGAGCGGCCTCCTCATCTGCCTCACCGCCACCGTGGACACCATCCTTGGCCGCGTCAGCCAGAACACCGACCGCCCGCTGCTCGCCGCCGACCGTGACGACCTGCGTAAGCGTATCCGCGACCTGCTGCACGAACGCCGCCACACCTACGCCGCCATCGCGCACCAGGTCGATACCTCCGGCCGTTCGCCGGACCAGGTGGTCGACGAGCTGCTCAACACGCTGCGCGCCGACGCCGAAGCGCCGGGCATGACCTGCATCCCTGTGCGCGAGCCAGAAGGCGTCTACGACATCTGCATCGGCGAAGGGCTGCTCGAAGCCAGCGGGCGGCTGCTCCTGCGCCGCGGGCTGCGCCCCGGACCGGTCGCCGTCGTCAGCAACCCGGACATTGCCCACCACCTGGCCGGCCGGCTGCAAGCGGGGCTGCGCGCCGCCGGGTTTGAACCGGCGCTCTGCCTTGTGCCCGAAGGCGAACAGCACAAGACGCTTGACACCATCGCCAGCCTCTACCCCCAGTTTGTCGCCGCCCACTTGGACCGCAGCAGCGCGGTGGTCGCCTTGGGCGGCGGTGTGGTCGGCGACATGGCCGGTTTCGCCGCGGCTACCTACCTGCGCGGCGTCCCTTTTGTCCAAGTGCCGACCTCGCTCCTCGCCATGGTGGACTCCTCCGTGGGCGGCAAGACGGGCGTCGACCTGCCCCAGGGCAAAAACCTGGTGGGGGCCTTCAAGCAGCCGCGCGCCGTGATCATCGACCCCAGCGTACTTGCCAGCCTGCCGGGCGCCGAGTTCCGTGCTGGGTTAGCCGAGATCATCAAACATGGTATCCTCGGCCATGCCGACCTCTTCTGCCAGCTAGAGGAGCATGGCCCCACCAGCCTGGCGCATCTCGTCGCCGACGCCGTGCGCGTCAAGGTGCGTGTGGTCGAGGAAGACCCCTTTGAACAGGGCCGCCGCGCCACACTCAACCTTGGCCACACCTTCGGCCATGCCATCGAACTGGTCAGCGACTTCAAGGTGCGCCACGGCGAAGGCGTGGCCTTGGGCCTCATCGCCGCTGCCAACCTGGCCGTCGGCATGGGGCGCTGCGCGCCTGAGCTTGCCCGGCGCATCGCCGCTGTGGTCGACCGCGTCGGTCTGCCCGCTCACATTACAGGCTATGCGCTAGACGCCGTGCTCGCCGCCATGCAGACCGACAAAAAACGCGCCGGCAAGAAGCTGCGCTTTATCATTCCCCAGGCGCTAGAAGATGTGGTGATCGTCGACGACCCTGGGCGTGACGCAGTGCGCGCCGCCCTGGCGACCGTCCTTAGCGAATGAATCCGCATGCATCAACCGGAAAGCGAACGTCATGGCTGTCATCGCCGTCGTCCACGGCCCTAACTTGAACCTGCTCGGCACGCGTGAGACCCATATCTACGGGTCGATGACGCTGGAAAAGATCAACGCCGCCCTGCACAACGCCGCCCAACCCAACCACGAGGTGCGCCCTTTTCAGAGCAACCATGAAGGCGCGATCGTCGACTACATTCACGCCGCGCGCGACTGGGCCGGCGGCATCCTGATCAACCCCGGCGCATTGACGCATTATTCCTATGCCTTGCGCGATGCCATCGCCGCAGTCAAGCTGCCTACCGTCGAAGCGCACCTCAGCAACATCCACGCGCGCGAGAGCTTCCGCCACACCTCGGTGCTGGCGCCGGTTTGTCTGGGCCAAATCTGCGGCTTTGGCTGGCGCAGCTATCTGCTGGGGCTGCAGGGCCTGCTTGACCATCTTGCGGAGCGCAGTTCACCCACATGAACCATCATCTGTGTGCCCTCGCCCGCACCGCCAAGCGTGTCGTGCTGGGAGCGGCGCTGGCGGCGTTATTGCTCTCCGGCTGTAACCGTCGCCAGGAACCCACCCCAACGCCGGCCGCCACAGCGGCCCAGGGCGCGATCGCAGCGGCAGCGGCCACACGCAGCGGCGCGCCTGCCGCCGCAGAGACGCCCACGCCGGCCCCGTCGCCGACGCCCCTCAGCGGCTCCGTAGTCCTCTGGCACAGTTGGGCGCAGGCCGACGCCGACGCGCTCGCCGCCATCTTGGCGCAGATGCAAACCCAACTGCCTGGCGTCACCGTCGAGACGCTCTTCGTGGCCCCTGCCGATCTGCTCCCGGCCTATGCCGATGCGGTAGCAGCGGGCGGCGGCCCCGACCTGGTGATCGCGCCCAACTGGTGGCTTAACGACCTGGTACAGGCCGCGGCAGTCGCCCCGCTCGACGCGCTCGTCGACCCGGCCGCGCTCGAGGGCTATTGGCCTGCCACGCTCGACAGCCTGCGTGTCCAGGGCGCGCTCTATGGGCTGCCCGTCAACTATCATCTGGTCGCGCTCTACGTCAATCAAAGCCTGCTGCCCGCCGGCGGTGTAGCCACCACCACCGACGCGCTGCTCGAACAGGCGCGCCTGTCACCCCAATCCGGCGCGGGCCTCTATGCCACGCTGTTCCATCTCTATGGCTGGCTGCCGGCCTTCGGCGCACAGTTGTTCGACGACACAGGCCGGGTCACGCTCGACCAGAGCGGCGGCGCAGCCGACTATCTCGCCTGGCTGGCAACGGTCAACAACACACCGGGCAGCTATGTCGACGCCGACTACGGCATGCTGCTCGACCGTTTTAAAAAGGGCGAATTTGCCTATCTGGTGGATGGCCCTTGGAGCCTGCGCGAGCTGCGCGAGGCGCTGGGCGACAACCTGGCCGTCGCCACACTGCCCGCGGGGCCGGCTGGCCCGGCCCGGCCATGGCTCTATGCCGACGGCCTCTTCTTCAATGCCAAGCTGGACGAAACCCGGCGGCCCTTGGTCCTGGCCGTGGGCCAAGCCCTGACCTCGGCGCAAAGCGGCACGATCCTGGCCCAGACTGCCGGTCTGCTGCCCGCGGCGCGGGCCGCGGAGTTGGGCGGCGACCCGCTCCTGGCCGCGTTTGCCGCACAGGCCGCCGACGCGAGCGCCCTGCCCACCGGGCCGGAAATGGCCGAAGTCTGGGCCTATGGCGGCGATATGCTGCTCAAGGCGCTCACCGGCGTGGCCCCGCCGCCTGCCATCGTCGCCGAAACCACGGCCTTGATCAACGAGGCCAACGGCAAGTAGGCATGGGACACGCGTGACGCCTGGCGCGCCAAAATTGTTTGGAGACTCAGCCTGGGGTAGAATGCCGCACGAAAACCAACCGCTTCAACCCTTTAACCTGGACACGATGTCGGGGGTCTACCCCGGCACGCGCACCCCGGTCTATCAGCGCCTGCGGCTGCGTTCGGCCCAATCCAGCCGGGTCGAGTGGGCGCAACTGCTTTGGTATCGCGACCCGCCAAGCGCGGTCTTGATGGCGCGCAGCCCAGACGGCGCAGCGCAGCCGCTGCTGCGCCTGCCCGAAGACGTCACCCCAGCCGGCATGCCCGCGCCCCTGGCCGAGGCCGTGGCCGGCACGGGACGGCGGCTCATGGCATGTGGCGTGTGCGCCCATTGGCAGGCCACCCAGTTGACGACCGACGACGGGCTGCCGATGGGTCACTGCCGCTGGCGGCCCACGGCGGCGCCCAGCGATATGGACGATGCGACAGCCGCGCCGCCCAACGACTTGCCTAACGACTTGCCTGACGTCCTGGGCCTTCAATCCTGCTTGGCGCTGGATTGCGCGCACTTCAGCGCCCGCCTGGGCGGGGAGCACTCAACGCCAGACCCTGCGCCGCACGCCGCGCCCGGCACGGGAGAGGAGGCTGCACCGCAGGTGCGCCCGCGTGTCGCCAAGTCCGCCGAGTTGGATCCGGATCGCCTGCCCTTTTGGCAGCGCCAGTGGCAGCGGCTGCGTACCAAGGTCGAAGGCACGCCCAACCCTGCCGAGGACCCGGCTCACCCGATCCTCGAACGCAGCGGCGTGGGCGCAGGCACAGAACCCTGTTTTGTCTGCCAGGGGCGTATCGCCAACCTGGGTGCATTGGCCGTCGAAAGCCCCGAAGGCGACAAACAGACGCTCAGCGTCTGGCGCTGTCGCGACTGCCACACCACCTATTTCAACGACTGGATCGACCGCTGGGAGCGGCTAGACAGCTTGGAAACTGAAGAGACCTACTATCGCATCGCGCCTGCCGAGGCGCTATCCGCCCTGAACGTGATCCGCAGCGAGGCGGGAGGCGACCACCCCGCGGGCCGCCAGCAGCGCCATGCCCTGCGCCGCCGTTTGCTGGCGCTCGTCGCCCAGCATGAACCGCTCAGCCATCAAGTTCGACAAGGAAGGTGAGTTTGACTGCTGCGCCATCCCTCCCCCCGCGTTCCGACCACCAGCACACGGAGCAAGTGAAAACCCACCTCAGGCTGGAGAGCCGCCCCAGCCGCCTGATCGGTGCGCGCTACGACCGGCTGCCCTTTCCGCATAACGGCCCGGTCCAAGAAGTTGCTTTTGATCTGGGCCTCACCGCCTTCGCCGGTACGGTCATCCTCTCCGGGCTGGTGATCAAAGGCTACAACGGGCATCAGTTGCTCTTCGAACAGCGCTGGCCGGCGCGCATCATCCAACAGCACACGCGCGAACCCGACCTCACCATCCCGCCGCAGACCGGGCTGGCGCTGCGCAGCCTACAGTTCATTCTCCAAGGCTATGAACTGCTGACCATGGTGGAAGTCACCGCCGTCGCCAAAACAGCCGAACAAGACCAGACCGTGCAGGCCGTCCTGCAGATGCCGGTCGTCTTTCCCACCCAGCAGACCGATACCTACTTCCCTTTGGCAGGAACCTGGTGGGCGATCCAGGCGTCCGACTGGAGCGACCATCATAAACAAGAGGTCTACAGCCAGACCTATGCCCTGGACTTTGTCAAGCTCGGCCCCGACAACCGCATCTTTCGCGGCGACGGGCTGGCGCTGGAGGATCACTACAGTTGGGATCAGCCGGTCTATGCCACCGCCGGCGGCAAGGTGGCCTATGTCTGCTACGACATGCCCGACATGACGCCCGGCATCGTGCCCGACCCGCGCGTCTTCCGCGGCGACCCGCGGCGCTTCCTGGGCAACGCCGTCGCCATCAGCCACGCCAATGGCGAGTTCAGCTACTTCGGCCATCTCCAACAGGCGAGCATTCAAGTCAACGAAGGCCAGGTCATCCGCCGCGGCGCGCTCGTCGGGCGTGTGGGCAGCAGCGGCCAGTCCCCCGGCCCCCATCTCCATTTCCATCTGATGGAAGGCCCCAACCTCTTTATCGACCAGGGGCTGCCCGTCCGCTTTTCGCACTTCTGGGCCGGCGGCCAGTTCTTTGAACAGCCGACAGTCATCCCCACCCGTATGATTGTCACCGGCCCCGACCGCGAACCACCTGCGGCTGAATCTGCCGAGGGATAGCCATGCCGGTCAGCACACCTCAGCCCAATGACGCCGACGGCCCATTCACACAGGTGGACGACGAGCAGTACAACAACCTCGTCGAACTGGAAGGACAAAAGGTTGTCCACGCGGCCATCTGGGAAGACGCCCTGGCCGATGCCCTCGCCGGCCTACCCGGCGTGAACGACGGGCCGGCAGGCGTGGACATCGACCTCTATCTCAAAGACGGCGTCTATTTTGAGCTATATGGCGTCTTCTGCTACCCCACGTTAGACCAAGACCCGATCCTAGACCGGGCCGCGCTGGAGTCGCAACTGGCCGCGCTGATCGCCACCGGCCTGTGGCTGGAGGAGATCGCCGTCGACGAAGACGAGGCCCTCGTCCTCGTCCTGGCCCAGAATCACCGGCCCCGGCTCTATGTCCAAGTAGGGGCCTGGCTGCTGGACGAATGGGAGGAGTTGCCCGATGGGGCCGCTTCATGATAGATTGCACGCTAGGTTTGGATCACGGACGACCACCGTTCGCCCTTTACCCGCCCATCCTTGACCCAGAGGAGACCGCCATGCTTCCACTTACCCAACTCCGGGCGGGCCTTGCTCTATGCCGCCATCTTCACCGGCATCATCGCATTGGCAGCCGCGCTGCTCTTCCAGGCCGAGATCCTGGTGCTCTTTGTCCTGGCCTTTCTCTTGATCGGGGCCGGGCCTGTGCTGGGCTACCAAATGGCTACAGGCCGGCTCGGCGGTGACTGGCAAGCCATCATCGGCGGCATCCTCAGTTTTATCCTGCTCATCCTCGGCTGGCTGCTCTGGCCGATCCTCGTCGGCGCATTGAGCCGCACCCAGTCGATCGGCAACCTCTTCTTGGGCAGCATCACAGGCATCGCCGTCGGCATCGCCCTCTTCCTGCTCTCCGTCACCGTTCTGGGCCAAAACCCCTCCACGATTATGGTGAGCTTCATCCTGATTTGGATCGGCTGGGGCGCAACCTGCGGCTATACCATGGCCGCTCTGGAGAAACCCGAACTCTAACCCCACCGGCAGAGGAGATCAATCGACAGGCAGGGCGGAGGCGCGCAAGTCCCCGTCCTGCTTTTCAATTGGGGTAATCGCACATTGCGCAAGCGCCCTCGATTTTGTACAATCTGCCCAATGTCGCAGCCATCGTCGCACGCCAAAGACGCAGCTTCTGTCTAGCCTGATGCCGGCCCGCCGGCATCTCTTGTGCACAATGTACAAAAGCTCTGCTACCATCGAAGACATCTATCGCCTTGCGCTCCCGCCCGACACCCGGCTCTTGGCCGGGGATGAGACCCTCAACCGTCCTGTCAGTTGGGCATGCAGCCTGCGCCCCAGCCCGCCCGCCTTTCCCAAGCTCGACGGCAACGAACTCGCCCTGATCGACATGGACGACCTGCGGCAGCTCGACCCGCAGATGCGCCTCGACCGCGTGGTGCGCACGCTTCACAGCGCGCGCATTGCGGCCATCGCCGTCCAAGGGACCGTCGCCCCCACGGCGCTCGACGCCGCACGCGCTGCCCAGATCGCGCTCTTTCAACTCCCCGGCACGCTCTCCGTCAGCCAGATCGAGCGCGCCGTGATCCGCCTGATCGTCGACCGCTCCGGCTATATCGCACAGCGCTCCGCCGACCTCCAGCGCGAGCTCAACCAAATCGCCCTCGACGGCGGCGGGCTGGAAAAGATCGCGCAGCACCTGCACGAGTTTGCCCAACAGCCGATCCTCTTGCTCAAAGAAGACGGCCAGCTCGCGGCAAGCGCCGGTCTGGACGGAGCATCCGAAGGCCGGCGAGAACAACTGGTCAACGCCTTGCCCAACCGCATGGCGCTGCGCAGTTGGGCCGCGACCCAATCGCCGGCCAAGCTGAGCCAGGCGGTGGGCGTCCTGCCCATCGCTGCCGGCGGCGAATCTCCCGTCTATGGCGAGGCGGTGGTCAGCGCCATCGTCGCCGGCGAAGCCCCCCGCGGCTATTGCCTGCTCTTGCGCGCCGCCACCAGCGTGGGCCAAGAGATTTCCGCCGTCGAGGAGATCGCCGCCCTCCAGGGCGCAGCCGCCGCGGCGCTGGAATGGGCCAAACAGAACGCAGTCGGCGTGGCCGAGGAGCGGATGCGCGCCACCTTTCTCGACGAGCTGTTGGCAAGCGAAATCGCCGACGAACAAGCCTGGATTCAGCGCGGCGCATCGCTTCATTACGACCTGACCCGGCCCCATGTAGCCTGGATGATCGAGGCGCGCGGCATCCCCACCTGGCCCGCCCCGCTGCTGCGCTTCGTCGAGGAGCGCCAGGTCCACGCGCCGGCCAGCCGCCGTGACGAAGGGACGCTGCTCTTCTGGCCGACCGACAACCCCAAGAGCGGGCGCGAACACAAAGCCCTCGCCGCCACGCTGGTGGCGCAGTTGCTCGCCAAACACCCGCGCGCCGAACTCGTGATCGGCATTGGCCGGCCTGCGGTTAGCCCCGCGGCCTGGCATCAAAGCCAGCAGCAGGCGCGCGAAAGCTGGCGGCTGGGCAAAGAATGGAAAGGCGCAGCGGTCACCTACTTCGGCGACCTGGGCCTCTACCAACTGCTCACCGCCCTGGGC
>QEUY01000193.1 GCA_003577365.1 Chloroflexota bacterium
AACTGGCGGCGGCCGGCGTTGTCGACATAGGTGCGGTAGGTATTGCCGACGTTGCGGTCGATCAGCCAACCGGCCGCGGTCAAGGCGACGACGACGACGAGCAGCAGCGCGGCCAAGACCTTAAAGGCGAGTTTCATGCTTCGCCCCCTGCAAACCGGTAGCCCACGCCGAAGACAGTTTCGATCCAGCGCGGCCGGCTGGGGTCAGGCTCCAGTTTGCGGCGTAGGTTCTTGATGTGGCTGTCCACGGTGCGTTCGAGGCCGGCATATTCATAGCCGAGCGCCTGCTCCACGATCTGTGTGCGTGTAAAGGCGCGGCCGGGGTGGCGCATGAGCAAGTGGAGAATGGCAAACTCGCTGGGGGTGAGCGGGAGCGGGCAGCCCTGGACGGTGACTTGATGGGCAGCGGGGTCTAGGGTGATCTCGCCTGCGACGAGGGGCGCTGCGGCGACTGCGGGTTCGACGGCTTGCGTGCGGCGTAAAATGGCCTTGACGCGCGCCACCACTTCACGCGGGTTAAAGGGTTTGGTGACGTAATCGTCGGCCCCCAACTCCAGCCCAAGGATGCGGTCGATGTCGTCGACGCGGGCGGTCAGCATGAGGATGGGGAGGGCGGCCAAGGCTGGGTCGGCGCGCAGGAGGCGGGTGATCTCTAACCCGTCTTTGCCCGGCAGCATGAGGTCCAACACGACCAGGTCGGGACGCCGGCTGCGCAGCGCGGGCAGGACATCATCGCCATGGGAGACGGTGTCGACCTGCAGCCCGGCCTGTTCGAGATAGCTGCGGACCAAGCGGACGATCTGCGGGTCGTCGTCCACGACCAAAATTCTGGGCGCCATCGGGAAAGTTACCGGCGGCGACGTGCGCCGCGCTGGGGGCGTAAATGCTTGGACGCATACCGGCTGCCGAAGATTAGCTCCAGCAGCCGGTCACTATTGTACTTCATGATGAGCCGGTTTTGTAATCCGGCTTGACGGTTTAGCCCTTAGCGCCAGAACCAGAGGCCACGACCGCCATGGCGTCCGGCGCGTCCCATATCGCCCATGCGGCCCATCGGCCCCTGGGCGCTGCCGGCGGGGCAGTTGTCACAGATACCATCGCCGTCCTCGTCCACGAAATTCTGGCCCATGCGCATGCCGCCCATGCCCATACCCATGCCGCGCCCGTAGCCCATCTGCCCGAAGTGGCAGCCTGCACCTTGGCCCGTGCCGTCTTGGGCGTGGTCGCAGATGCCGTCGCCGTTTTCGTCGACAAAATTGGGGCACGTCACGGGGGTCGCCGTGGCCTCTGCGGCGGCGCTATCTGTTGCGGCGTTGTCGGTCGTGGTGTCCTGGGCAAAGGCTGGAAGCGAGAACGCCAGAGTGAGCGTTAACGCCAGCGCCAACCCGAAAGTCCATGAGCGTTTCATCAGATTACCTCCATCATGCAATGTGAATGGTGTATCGTGCTCTGTTGTGTTCGGTAGATTCACCGAGCTGGCTACAGCATAGCGAATGCAGATGGAGAAATGATGGAGACGCGGTAGAGGGGATGTGGAGGCTAGGGTTTGCGCAACAGATACCAGCGGCAGGGGCGGCGTTCGGGGCGGGCGATCACTTCTTCCACAAGTTCCAATGCAGGTGTAAAGAGGCCGGCTACTTCGCCCAGCGCCATGCCGCGCGGGCCACGCGCCGGCGTCTCTTGGCTGTTGGACATCGCATCGGACGAGCCGGGCGCATCGGTCTGGTCAAAGGCGTAGAGCTGATAGTAGCCGCCAGGGGCGAGGCTGGCGATCAGGCTTTGGGCGTACCAGGGGCGGTCTTCGGGTGGCAGGCTGTGCAGACAGCCGACGTCCAGCGCATAGCACGCACCCAGCGCGTGGAAAGGCAGCGCGCAGACATCGGCACAGACAAAGCTAGCGCGGGCGCGGGTCGTGGGTGGTTCGCCGGCGAGGCGGCGCTGCGCCAACCACAGCGGCGCGGCCGCGATCTCTACGCCCAGCGCCGAGAGACCGAGCCGAGCCAGGTAGCGCACGTTGGTTCCGGGGCCGCAGCCCAGGTCGAGCGCCACGCCGTGGGGGGAGAGCCGCCCACTCTGCCAAAATGCCTCAACTTCAGGCGGTGTGATCTGGGTATCCCACGGCGTTTCGCCTTCGGCGTAGCGGCTATCCCAGCGCCGGCGCGTGGCGCGCGCTGCCTCCAGATAGCGCCGGGTCATCATGCCGGTCAACCGCCGTATTCTTCGAAGTAGTCCGCCATCGCCGCTTCTACGACTTGCATGGCGTGGTCACGCCCGTAGACACGTTCGACCAGAAGTTTGCTTTCCTCGCCGGGGATCATCTTGTAGGTGCCGAAATAGTGGCGCAGCCGTTCGATGAGGATATCGGGCAGGTCGCCGATGTCTTGGGCCTTGCCCCAGACGTTGTCATTTTGCAGCACGGCGATGATCTTGTCGTCGGCTTCGCCATGGTCGTTGACATCCAAGCCGCCTACCACGCGTGCGGTGAGGATGACCTCTGAGCGGTTGATGGGGCGTTCGCTGAGCACGCAGATGTCGAGGGGGTCGCCGTCGCCAACGGTGGCGGTGGCGGCGAGTTTGGCGACGTGTGCGGCGCAGTAGGTGCGTGGGATAAAGCCGTAGAGGGCCGGCGGCTGTGAGGAGGTGCGCTGGGGCCGGTCGACGCGCATATAGCCGGTGATCTTGTCGACCTCGTATTTCATCAGGTCAAAGGGGGTGATCTCAATATAGGCGTGGACCAGTTGCGGCGGGTTTGGCCCTGTCTCCAAGCCATGCCATGGGTGTGGTCGCCAGCGATAGAAGGGTGGTGGGAAGGGCATCGCGGTGAGTCTCCTGCGGGCCGTTCGGCCCGGTGGTTGAGTGGGTGGGTCAGGGCAATAGGCGCAGTGTACCCCACTCGGTGGGGTTGTCGTGGGTGGTGCGCGCCGCCGAGGCTGAGGCGACGGTCTCTTGCTCTGGGCGGTCGCTGTCGTTATCGCTGACGCTTAGGTTGAAACCAAAGGCACGGTTCGCCTCGACCTCGCCTGGGCCGAGGTCGAAGACTTCCCAAGGGATCAGAACCTCCAGGTCATAGCCTTGGTCCGTGGCAGTGACGGCGTGGGGCAGCGCCAGTGTGTTTTCTTTGGAAAAGGGCAGCCATTGGTAGCCGCGCAGCCCGCGATAGCCTTCGTTGGGGGCGATGCCGATCTGGTAATCGTCGTCGTCAGCCTGGGTTGACGTGAAATCCTCGGCCAGGCGGCGGTCGAACTGGACCTCCAATCCGTCGCCTTGCCACATGGCGGTGCCGTCAGGGCCGGGCTGGAAGTGGTCGTCGTTGACGCGGACGGCCAGCGCCAGCCCATCTTCCAGCCAGGCGACCTGAAAGCTGGCCGAGAGATCGCCGGGGCCGGTGTGTTTGTCGAGGCCAAAGACAATGGCGTTGATGGGCTGCCAGCCGCCGGGCCATTCGCCAAAGTCCGCATCCAGGATCAGCCCGTCCAGTCTGGGTGCGGGAAAGACGCCTTGGTTAGCCGGGCGCACGATAGCCGATGCTGGCCGGTTGGGGCCGGGCTGGGGCATAGCGCCTTGGCCGCTGCCGTTGACCCGGCGCTCTTCGGGGGCGGCGAGGCGCAGTTCGCGCCATTCGGGGGCGGTTGCCTGGTTGTAAAGCCCTTCGTCGGTGCAGGAGGGGACATTGCTGCTGTTGAGCAGGAAGCCGCGGTCAAAATCCTGCACCAAGGCACAGAAACCCCGTTCCTGGTCGGTGGCCCAGCCCAGGCGGTTGAAGATGGCGTCGCTGCGGCTCCAGACATAGCCAAAGCCGCGCGTGGGCGCTTGGCGGTCGGGGGGCGGGTTGCCACGGTCGGCGGCGGGCGCGCCGTCCCAGCGTTCCTCGATGGGGAACCAGGCGCCGTCGTCATAGAAAACATAGGCACGGTCGGTGTCGCTGCGCCAGAGCATGGCCCCGCGTTCAAAAGGCTGCCAGGCGGCCCAGACGGTCTGCGCCATGCCGAGGGCGCAGCCATACAGGCTCTTGTCGTAAAGAGGAGCTAGCCGGTCGTCGACCGGCTGGGTACAGACGGCCTCCGGTGTGGCGGTCGGCGAGAGGGTGGCCGTGGGCGTCAGTGTGGCGGTGGCGGTCGGGGCCAGGGTGGCGGTCGGGGTGAGGGTGACCGTCAGCGCCGGCGTGCTGCTGAGAGCCGCCGTCCCGCCAATGGCGATGCGCGTGGCGTTTGGCGGTGTAGCAGTCGCAGCCGGCCCTTGGCCGCCGAGCCGGTTCGAGACAAGCATGAGGGCCGCGCCTACGCCAAAGGCAAAGACCGCCACGAGCGCCACAATGGCGACCCAGATCCAGGTGCGCGCTGCGCCTTCGTGCTCTTCTTCGACGATGTCAAAATCTCTGTCTTCCACAAGCGAGTCCGGTCATGTTAGCCGCCAGGATGGCTCGGCAGTGCTGGCCCAGGGTGAATCTCTGGCGATTATACGGTCATTCGCCAGGAGCGTCAACGCGGGCGGCCTACGCCGCGCATACGCAAGCTGGGCGCGGTCATGGCAGCAGGAGGGCCAGATAGCTGTCGAACAGGGAGAGATTGAACGCGATCGCGACCAAACTCGCCAGCGCCAACAGCCCCACGACGATCAGGGTCAAGCGCCAGCCGCGTTGGTCGTCGGTGCGCGGGGCGGGCAGGCTGTGGCCGCGGATCGGGCCGTCGGGCGGCTGGATGTTGATCTGCATCTCGCCGCCGCTGCGCCGCGGCTGTAGGACCACCGTCTGGCCGATCCAGTTGGCGAAGATGGCGCTGCCGGTGATCGCAATCAGTTGGCGGCTTTGCGCCGGGGTCAGCACCAGACGTTTGGTCGTGCCTTCAAAATGCAGGACTGGGACCAACTCCTCGACCCCTTGGGTCGTGACATTGGCGACGCGCAGCCGGCGCGGGCGGCCCTCCAGATCGGCCAGGGTGAGCCGGTAGCGTTCGTCGACCAGTGGAGATAGGGACATGGTCTATCCACACCCGTTGATCGCAGAGACATCGAGCAGAGACACCGATAGGGCCGCTTACATGATCTCGTCCAGCAGTTTGGCCAGCCGCTCCGGGGTCAGCACGCCCGCCCAGACGGCACGCACGACACCGTCGCCGTCGACGAAGTAGGTTGTGGGCATGCCGCGGATCTGATAGAGGTTTTGGACATCGCCGGTTTCGTCGCGCACGATGGGCATCTCCATGGCGAAGTCTTTGGCGAAGGCCTCGATCTGGGGGCGCTGTTCCTGGACGTTGACGGCAAGCACCACCAGGTTGGGGATGGTGTTGGCAGCGCGGACGAGTTCGGGCATTTCGAGACGGCACGGGCCGCACCAGGTCGCCCAGAAGTTAATCACCACCGGGCGCCCCTGCAGGTCATGCAGCGTGAGCGCGCGGCCATCGTCGAGGGTGAGCCGAAAATTGGGGGCGCGCTTGCCGACGGCGATTCCGGTCTCGTCGTTGCCGCCGGCGACAGACCCCAAGGGATAGCCGCGGCCCAGCCCCTCCGGCAGTTCGTCGATGCGAACGCTGGGGGTGGGGGCGGGCGGCGCGGCTGAGTTACGGCCACAGGCTGCCAGCATCAGGATTGCCGCCAGTGCGACTAGGGTCGCGAGCATCGCCGGCGCGCGCCGCGGGTTTGGTTGCTTCATGCTGCTTTCTCCAACTTCCTAACCGGCGCAATTCCGGTGGCTCTATTGTTGATCAAAGCCGGGTGCAGCGCCAAAGTGGGGCGGGCCGGCGTGCGCATCGGCGCGTTCGGCCAGCGCCGCTCGCCAAAAGCAGCCGGGCAGTTCCAGATCTGCCCGGCTGCTGAACGAACCCATTGGCCTCTCGGTGCGGCGCTCAATCTGATGGGGGCGGCTCGGCCTCCCCGATGATCTCGGCGGCCTCCTCCACGCCGGTGATCACGTCCGTGGTCGTGATGCCTTCGCTGCTGGTGAGGGTGGGCGTCCCAGTGAGCGCCGGTGTAGCCAGCGGGCTTTCCGCTAAGGCAGTCAAGGTTGCCGTGATCGTGCCGGTCAGCGTGCCGGTGAGGGTGGGCGTGGGCAGCGGGCTTTCTTCGGGCGGCGTGGCCGTTACGGTCAGCGTGGGCGTGGGGGTGCGCCGCGGGGCGCGGCCGCGCCGCGGGGTCGGCGTCGGCTGCGGCGTGGGTTCGACGATGATCGGCGGCTCTTCCTCCGCTGGGGGAGTCTCGGTCACGGTCTCAGTGGGGGTCTCTGTAAGCGTTGGCGTATCCGTCGGCGTCTCGGTTGGCGTCGCGGTGTCAGTAGGCGTCTCAGTAGACGTTGGCGTGCCGGTGGGTGTCTCGGTCGCTGTCGGCTCAGGTGTATTGGTAAGCGTCGGCGTCTCGGTTGGCGTTTCAGTCGGCGTCAATGTCTGGGTGGGCGTCAGCGTTGGCGTCTCCGTCGACGTCGCGGTTGGCTCCGGGGTGAGGGTTTCGGTAGGTGTCTCGGTCGGCGTTTTGGTTGCGGTCGGCGTCAGCGTCGCCGTGGCCGTAGGCGTGAAGGTCGCGGTGGCCGTGGGCGTGAAGGTCGGTGTTGCCGTCGCGGTGGCTGTCGGCGTCAAGGTGGCCGAGGGCGTCAGTGTCGGCGTGGCGGTTGGTGTGCCGGTTGGCGACGCGGTCAGCGTCGCGGTTGCCGTGGGCAGGTCTGCGCCGCCGGCAGTGGGGGTGAGGGTCGCCGTAGCGGTCAGGGTCGCGGTCGCGGTCAGCGTCGCGGTTGGGCTGATGGTCGCCGTCGCGGTGGCTGTGGGCGTCAATGTCGCCGTCGGCGTAATCGTCGATGTAGCTGTCGGCGTCAGTGTGGCAGTAGCCGTCAGTGTGGCAGTAGCCGTCGGCGTCATGGAGGATGTGGCGGTCAGCGTCGGCGAGGCCGTGTGCGTCGCGGTGGCGGTGGGGGTCTCTGTCGGCGTGAGCGTGGGCCGCCGCGTGGCCGTCGCCGTGGCGCTGGGCGTCA
>QEUY01000194.1 GCA_003577365.1 Chloroflexota bacterium
GGCCTGGATACCTGGGGCGATACGCGGCTGACGGTGATCGGGTCGGCGGGGTATATCGAGGTGCGCAAGAACATCGACATCGCGGGCCGGCCCGGTTCGGATCATCTTTTCTTGGTGGATCAACAAAGCACGCGCTATATTGATTGCAGCCAGACATCGCTCCCCTACGGCGCGCAGCTTGTCTATGACATTCAACACCGCACAGAGACGGCCATGACGCAGGCGCACTGCTTCCTGGCCTCGGAGCTTGCCTTGAAGGCGCAGGCGCAGGCCACACGGCTGGGCCATCTGCGGGCCTAGTCTGCCGGCACGCCCAGGCCCGCGCCCGATTTTGACCGGTTTGCACAGCAAAGGAGAAACCAATGGCTATTTCCACCTCGGCGCTGCTGGAGGCGTTGAACAATGTTACGGCGATCCCGATCATTCCCTTTCGCCAGGGGCAGATCGATTATGACGCGCACGCCATGAATGTGGCGTATCTGATGCGCAGCAACTCGCTCGACGACGGGCGGCCGCGCGTGGTCTCGGTGGCAGGCACCAGCCTGATCCATCATATTGAGCCGGAGGAGCAGACGCAGCTTTTCGACGTGACCGGACAGGGCATGGGCGGCGAGGGTGTGCTGATGTCGGCGATTGTGCCCAACCCGATCCGCACGGCGGGCAAGCTGGTGGAGGAACAGTCCAAGCTGCGCCGCCCGCCGGATGTCTATCTGGTGATGCCCTTGGCCGGTACGTTTAGCCCGGAGGGGGTGTACGATTATTTTATGCAGTTCGGCGAACGCTATGGCGGCGAGTTTGGGGCGCGCTTTCTTTACTATCACCGCCAAGAGCGCGACCGCGAGGCTGTGATCCGGCTGCTCAACGATTCACCTCATTTTGTGGGGGTGAAGATCGGGACCAGCGAGAAGGATGTCAAGCCGATGATCGACGGCGTGGGCGACAGGGCCATGGTGATCTGGGGCATCGGCGACCGCAGCACAAGCGCCGCCGAGCAGGGGGCCAAGGGCCACACCTCTGGGATCGCTGTGCTCTATGCCAAGGCAAGCGATGCGATCAACAACGCCCAGCGCCGTGGGGACTATGCCGCGGCACGCGCCGTAGAGAAGGAGATCGGCGGGCTGGAAGAGATCCGCTTCCGCAACGGGCGCGCCTACAACTATGCGGCGGTGGTGGAGGCGATGCAGCAGAGCGGTTTTGACGACATCGACGCTGGCGACGGCTCCGGCCCGTTCAACCCGCCCGTGCCGCCGCAGGTCGCCGGACAGGTGGCGCAGGCCATCGCCGGGCTGGAGAAGTATCACTGAGTATGAAGATCGACAGCGTTGATTTTTTCTATCTCTCGATGCCGGAGATCCTCGACATCGGCGACGGCAGCCAGGATGCGCTGCTGGTGCGGGTGAGCGCGGGCGGGGAAGTGGGCTGGGGCGAGTGTGAGGCTGCGCCGCTGGTGTCGATCGCCGGTCTGGTCTGCCCAATGTCGCACAGCGCATGCAAGCCGGTGCAGATGTCGGTGCTGGGGCAGCGTATCGACGGCGTGGCCGACATTCGCCGCATCGGCGACTTGGTGCGCGGCCAGAGCCTGGACTTGCTCCAGGCGGATCATACCCTGTCGGGGATCGACATGGCGCTGTGGGATCTGCTCGGCAAGCGGCTGGATGCGCCGGTCTATGCGCTGCTGGGCTATGGCCGCGCCTACCCCAAACTGCCCTATGCGTCGATGCTCTTTGGCGACACGCCGGAAGAAACCTTGGCGAAGGGCAAGGCGGCGCGCGACCAGGGCTTCCGTGCCGCCAAGTTTGGCTGGGGGCCAATTGGGTTGGGCCGTGTGCAGGATGACGCCGACCAGTTTATGGCGGCGCGCGAAGGGCTGGGCGAGGACGGTATCCTGTTGATCGACGCGGGGACGGTGTGGAAGAACGATGTGGAGGCCGCGGCGGCGCGGCTGCCCGCGCTGCAAGCCTGCCGGGCGACCTGGCTGGAGGAGCCGTTTGTCTCGGGCGCGCTGGACGAGTATCGCCGGCTGGCGGCGCTGGCCGGGGAGGTGCGGCTGGCAGGCGGGGAGGGCAGCCACAACTTCTATATGGCCCGCCATATGATCGACTATGCAGGCATCGGCTTTGTGCAGATCGACGCCGGACGCATCGGCGGGATCACGGTGGCCAAGGATGTGGCGGACTATGCCGCGGCGCAGAGGGTCATCTATGTCAATCACACGTTTACATCACACCTGGCGCTGAGCGCATCGCTGCAGCCCTATGCAGGGATCGAGGCGGATCTCATCTCTGAGTATCCGGTAGAGCCAAAGGCGCTGGCCCTGGCGATCACCCAAGATCATATCGAACGCGACGCCGAGGGCATGATCCGCGCGCCGGAGCGCCCTGGCCTAGGCTTGACGGTGGACACGGCGGGGCTGCGGCCTTACCTGGTGGATGCGGAGATACGCGTGGGGGGGCAGGTGTTGTATCGCACGCCGGTACTATGAACTGAAGTTCATGAAATTGACCGTCTATACTCATGCTGCGCTTCAAAACTACGACATATTTCGATGCCATGCGTAGCCGTCCCGACCGTGCTATGATTCTGGATGAGTGGATCGTCATGGCCATCGCCCACCCCATCCATCAGGAGATCCAGTCCGATGGGCGCATTCGCCGCTGGGCGCGGATTGCCGAAGCAGACGACCGCTATTTGCGTGTCGTGCTGCTGGCGGACGGCGAGACTGTCCACAATGCCTTCTTTGACCGAAGATTCCGAGAGCCAAGCCCATGAAAATTCGCTACTTCGCCGATACCGACACGATGTACATTGAGTTCAATGAACGTCCCGTGGTCGAGACGCGGGAGATCAACGAGAATACGTTGCTCGATCTGGACGCCGATGGCGTGCTTGTGGCGATCACCGTCGAACATGCAGCGGGCGCGACCGATCTGTCCGAAGTCTCCTTACAGCAGATCGTCGGCCAGCGGGTGTCATCGTAGGAATTGATTCGTTCACTTGTCATAACGACTGCTGAAGGGAAACTGCATGGCGACGCAGACGATGGGCATGAGCGATGCCCTGCACGCGTATTTGTTGAGTGTGACGCTGCGCGAACCGGCGGTGGGCGACCGAACTGCGCACCGAGACGGCCAAGCTGAAGGAGCGAGAGTGCCAGATGCCGCCGGAACAAGGCCAACTGATGGATCTGTTGGTCAAACTGGTGGGGGCGCGGCGCGCCATTGAGGTGGGCGTCTTCACCGGCTACAGCGCCTTGACGGTGGCGCTGGCGCTGCCGGAGGATGGGCAGTTGATCGCCTGTGATGTCAACGCCGACTGGACGGCGATGGCGCGCCGCTTTTGGCAGAAGGCGGGCGTGGCGCACAAGATCGATCTGCGGTTGGCCCCGGCCCTGGAGACGTTGTCCGGCCTGGCGGCAGAGCCGGCCAACCTGAACAGCTTTGATTTCGCCTTTATCGACGCAGACAAGCCAAACTATCCCCACTATTATGAGTATTGCCTGAAGCTGGTGCGACCCGGCGGGCTGATCACGATTGACAATACGCTGTGGAACGGCGAATTGATCAACCCCAAGCGCCAGGATGAAAGCACACAGGTAATCCGCAAGCTGAACCAGGATTTATATGAGGATGCGCGCATTGACCTCAGCCTGCTGCCGATCGGCGACGGGTTGACGGTGGCGCGTAAACGGTGAGACTATGGGATTTGGCATGGGCGGCGGGCCGGGTTTTGGCGGCCCGCGCGGGATGATCCAGAGCTTTGGGCAAGGGCAGCGCGGCCGCGCCTTCGACCGCCGGATCGTGGCACGGCTGCTGGCCTATCTGCGCCCCCATCGCCATGCGATGATCTTGGCCGTGCTGTTGATGCTGGCGACGACCGGGCTGACGCTGCTCACGCCTTATCTGGTCAAGATCGCGATCGACCGTTACATTGCCGGGGGCGATCTGCGCGGGCTGACCTGGGTGGCGGTGGCGACCGCAGCGGCCTATCTGGGCATCTATGGCGCGGGCGCAGGGCAGACCTACCTGCTCTCTTGGGTGGGGCAGAAGGTGTTGGCAGACCTGCGTTCGCAGTTGTTTCACCACCTGCAGCGGCTGCCGATTGGCTATCACGATACGCATATCATCGGCGTGACCGTCTCGCGCGTGATCAACGATGTGGGGGTGATCAACGACCTGCTCTCGCAGGGGCTGGTGACGCTGGTCGGCGATACGCTGCTGCTGATCGGGATTGTGGTGGTCATGCTGACCATGAGTCCTAAGCTGGCGTTGCTGGCCTTCACCGTGCTGCCGCTGATGGTGCTGGCGACGTATCTCTTTGCGCGGCACGCGCAGTCGGCGTTTCGTGAGACGCGCGAAAAGGTGGCGGCGGTGGTGGGGAACCTGGCCGAGAACATCGCGGGGATGCGCGTGATCCAGGCGTTTGCCCAGGAGGATGCCAGCCAGGGCCGTTTTGCCGAGGTCAATCTGGCGAACCGCAACGCCAACATCAACGCCATGTCGCTTTCGTTTGTCTTTTTGCCCACGGTGGAGTTTTTGGGGATGCTGGCCACGGCGGTGGTGTTGTGGTTTGGCGGGCTGGCTGTGGCGCGCGATGAGTTGACACTGGGCGTGGTGGTGGCCTTCTTGGCCTATGTCTCGCGCTTCTTTGGCCCCATCCAGGAGTTGAGCCAGCTCTACACGACGATGCAGTCGGCCATGGCCGGCGGCGAACGGGTGTTAGACCTGTTGGATACGCCGCCAGCGGTGGCGGACCCGCCCGATGGCCGCCCGATGCCGCCGATTGTGGGCCGCGTCGAACTGCGCGAGGTGGGCTTTGCCTATAAGCCGGATGAGCCGGTGCTGCGGGGGATCAACTTGGTGATTGAACCGGGGCAGACGGTGGCCTTGGTAGGGCCGACCGGCGCGGGCAAGACGTCGATTGCCAATCTGATTGCGCGCTTCTATGATGTGACCGAAGGCGCGGTGTTGATCGACGGCATTGATGTGCGCAGCGTCACCCAGCAGTCGCTGCACCAGCAGATGGGGTTAGTGCCGCAAGACCCCTTTCTCTTTACGGGCACGGTGCGCGACAATATTCGCTTTGGCGTGCCGGAGGCGAGCGACGCCGCGGTGGAGACGGCGGCGCGCTTTGCCAACGCGCATGAGTTCATTATGGCGCTGCCCGACGGCTATGCGACTGTGGTGCAGGAAGGCGGCTCTAACCTGTCGGTGGGCCAGCGCCAACTGCTCTGTATTGCGCGCGCCGTGCTGGCCGACCCGCGCATCTTGATTCTGGATGAAGCGACGGCCAGCGTCGATACGGTGACCGAGGCGTTGATCCAGGATGCGCTCGACCGGCTGTTGGAAGGGCGCACGTCGGTGGTGATCGCGCACCGGCTGAGCACGATCCGCAACGCCGACCTGATCTGCGTAGTCGAGCAAGGGGAGATCGTGGAGCGCGGCCGCCACGCCGATCTGATGGCGCAAGCGGGTCTGTATGCGCGCCTGGTCGCCCGCCAGTTTGTCGATATGCCCGACGCCTGAGCTACCATCTGCCCATCTATCCGCCCGCCTATCTGCCCGTCTGGAAGGCGCTTGCCGTGTCCACATCGCCCTTGGTCCTGACCCTCGATATCGGCAGTTCTTCGACGCGCGCCCTGTTGTTTGACGCCGAGGCGCGCGCGCTCGACGGCTTGGCCGAGCAGCGCCCCACGCACATGACGACGACGCCCGACGGCGGTGTGGTGCTTGACGCCGGCGCGGTGGTCGAGGTGGTGGCCGAGACGCTGGACGCGCTGCTGGGCCGCGCCGGAACGCAGGCGCAGGCTGTGGCGGCGGTGGCGTGCGATACGCTGGTGGGCAATGTGTTGGGCGTGGCGGCGGATGGCACGCCGCTCACGCCGGTCTACACCTATGCCGATACGCGCAATGCGCTGGATGCCCAGACGCTGCGCCATGAGCTGGGGCCGGATGGCGCGTCCGCGGCGCATGACCGCACCGGCTGTCTGATCCATACCTCCTATCTGCCGGCGCGCTTTCGCTGGCTGGCGCGCTGCGAGCCGGAGACATTTGGCAAGGTGGCGCGCTGGGTGAGTTTGGGCGAGTATCTCTATTTTCGTCTGTTCGGCGTATGGCGTGTGAGCTACAGCGTGGCGGCGTGGAGCGGTCTGCTCAACCGCCGTGAATTGGCTTGGGATGCGGAGTGGCTGGCGCGGCTGCCGGTGCAGGCGGATCAGCTTTCGCCGCTGGGCGATCTTGATTCGCCCTGCTGCGGACTGCGCGCGCCGTGGGCGCGCCGCTGGCCGATGCTGGCCCAAATCCCCTGGCTGCTGCCGGTGGGCGACGGCGCGGCGGCCAATATCGGCAGCGGCTGTTCTGCGCCGGAGCGCATCGCGCTGACGATGGGCACGACGGGCGCGATGCGCGCGGTGATCGATCCGAGCCTGGCGCAAGTGCCGGCGGGGCTGTGGCTCTATCGCGTGGACGCCGGGCGCGGGCTGCTGGGCGGGGCGACGACCGAGGGCGGCAACCTCTATGCCTGGCTGCGCGAGATGTTGCGTCTGCCCGAAGCCGCGACGCTGGAGGCAGAGTTGGCCGGCAGGCCCCCGGCGGCGCATGGCTTGACTTTTTTGCCTTTTGTGGCAGGCGAGCGCGCGCCCGGTTGGCGCGAGGACGCGCGCGCTGCCATCACCGGGCTGAGCCTGCACACGCAGCCGGTGGATGTAGTGCAGGCCGGGCTGGAGGCCATCGCCTATCGTTTTGCGCTGATCTACCAGCGTATCAAGCCGCATCTGCCAGAGGATCACAGCTTGATCGCCAGCGGGGGCGGGCTGCTCAATTCGCCGGCCTGGCTGCAGATCATGGCGGACGTGTTGGGCGCGCCGCTGCATACGCTGGCCGAGCGCGAGGGCACAAGCCGCGGGCTGGCGCTGCTGGCGCTGGAACACCTGGGCGTCGTCGAACAGGCCGGGCAGATTGCCACGGCGTTGGGCAAGACTTACCTACCCGATGCGGCGCGCCATGCCGTACAGCAGGAGGCGCTGGCGCGCCAGGTGGCGCTCTATGACCGGCTGCTCAATGGCTAGCGCACACGGTTTGGCGAGCGCGACTCGCGGAAAGAAGACACGGGGCCTGGCATCACCTGCCAGGCCCCGTTGTCTATGCGGTATTGTCAATGCAGAGCGGTTCATCCAGCAGGGCGGTTAGGTGCTTGTAAGCCGCTGGCCCAGATTGCGCACGCGGAAGGAGAGCATGATCAGGGCAATGCCCAGCACGATCGCATAGGCGCCGATCGCCCAGATCAACCCCAGCGCGCCTGCGCCTGGGAAGATGAAGACGTAGATGCCAAAGATCACGGAGAGGATCCCGGCCAGGATCAGCCAGAACTCGCCGGTGATCTCTTTGCGTAGCTGGATGGCGGCGACGATCTCGACGATGCCGGTGATGATCGCCCAGGATGCGATCATGTAGAGCAGCACCAGGGCGGTGATTCCCGGCCAGAAAAACACCAGCAAGCCGAAGATGATGCTGGCCACTGCGCCTAGAGCCAGCATCCACCAGTTACTCTCGTAGCTGCGTGCGCCGAAGGCGGCAAAGAGGCCGAAGACGCCATCGACCAGCGCATAGGCGCCAAAGAGCAGGACAAGTGTGGCAATGGTGACCCCAGGCCAGATGAAGGCCAGGACCCCGAACAGGATGGCGGCGATGCCGCGGATCAGAAGTACCCACCAGGTTGTGCCCAACATGCGTAGCATTGTGATCCTCCTGTCGTCTAGTGATGAACGGTAGAGAGTCTATGAACCCCGCTTCTTAGGGAAGCGTACCGTCCCACAACTGTTGGGCATGCGCAAAGGCTTGCATGCCGATCTTGTGGCCCATCTCACGGCCACGCAGGTCGCCGTCCTGGAAGTGGATGCCGCCGTAGCGGCGCGACATGCCGGCTTCGCCGGCGGCGTCTTGGAAGGTGTCCCACTGCAGCACGACGATGGTGGACGGGCTGTCTTCGAATAGGTTGCCGCCGACCGCGACGACATGTTGGCCGAGAAGATCGGGCAGCCCGTCGTTGTTAAAATCCTCGTTGTAAAGGACTGTCGTGCCGTCATAGAAGCGCGGCGAGCCGGTGAACTCGGTGAGCACGGCGGCAGCGGCGGCGCTGAAGTTGCTGTGACCCGATGTATATTCTGGAAAGGCAGGTGTGACAAAGGTGGTATCTTGGTAGGGCCGCCAGGTTTCGCCCAGGATCCACTGGACTCCCTGGTTGGGGCCGGCCCACGCCTGCACCATCTGGCCGCGATATTTGTAGCGGATGGCTGTGACGGGACGCACAAAATCATAGGCGCGTTTGGAATCCCAGCAGGCGATGCTGGCGTCGAAGAGCGCGCCGTTGAGCGCAAAGAAAAGCTTGACATCCTCGTCGATCGTGTGGCGGTCGCGATAGGCGACGCCGTGGGCGAGCGCGTTCCAGTGTCCGGGTGGCGTCTCGGAGCGCGGCCCATCGGCCCAGTATTCGGCGATGACTTTTTCGCGGTCGCCCAGGGTCGCGCTCAGGTGTAGGATCTCGTCGACCTGCATTTGATAGGCGGCGTCATTGGTCATCTGTTGGCCTAGGGCGTCGGTGTAGGGCGCATCGGAGTTACGCTGGGGCGGCGCGGGCGGGCGGAACTGGTCGCCGCTGCTGAGGGCGAAGGGGCGCACCGCGCCCCACTGCGGGGTGAGAAAACTTTGGATCCGGTATGTCGTGGTGATAGCCGCGTCGAACGTCGGGACGCCCAGGTCGTCGAGCATGATGCCCGTGGGCACGCGCAGCGGCTCCCAGTGGTTGGCGTCAAAGTCGACGCCAAACAGCCCGTTGGCGGCGTTGGGGTCGTCGCTGTTGGCGGCGATGTAGAGTTCGGGAAAGGTGTGAGAGACGACGTCGGCATAGTTGTTGGCGGCATTGGAGCCGTCGTCGGCACGGTCTTCGAGGACTGCGCGCGCGGCCAGCAGCCCCAGGCCTGCGGGCGAGGTGTCGGGCTGTGTGGCGGGCGTGTAGCCCAGCGTCTGCAGCAGACGGCTGAAGGCCTGAGTTTGTGTCTCATAGGGGCCATAGAGACCCATCAGGGTCTGGTAGGCTGCCTGTGAAACGGCAGCCGCCTTGTTGGCTTCGGTATGTTCGGCGGTGGGGCGGCGAAGAGTGGCAGGCAGGAGCGACGGCATGGCCACAGGGTCATAGAGGCTCCAGGCATCGTACATCGCCTGGTGGACCATGAAGAGGCTGCGGGCGGTGACGGTGGGGCGGGGGGCGCCGCTGCGGACGGCGGCCAGC
Organism: Chloroflexota bacterium; assembly: GCA_003577365.1. Lineage (GTDB taxonomy): Bacteria > Chloroflexota > Anaerolineae > Caldilineales > Caldilineaceae > QEUY01. Next base: position 9,283 of record QEUY01000194.1, read on the forward strand.
ATCACCTCATTCCAGAGCACGACCACCGACGGGTGATAGTCGGCATGGGGAGCCGTCGCCGTATCCTCCGCCGGGAGCGCCGGGGCCACCGCGGTCTGGGTGGGCGTGGCGGCTGCGGCCGGCGTAGCCGTTGCCGCGGATGCAGGCACGACCCGGATTCCCGGGAGGGTGGCGCGCGCATGGACCTGGGCGGCGGGCAGGCCGGCGGCGATGAAGGCGAGCGCCAAGATCGCCAGCAGGGAGGGCCTAAGACGATGGAATAGGCGGTGGAATGGATGGAGTTGCATAGGTGTGTTCCTCCTCCGGGTGGGTCGCGCGCGGTTGTTAGCTCCATCATAAATCAAAGTGTGCCAGGAGACAACTCAAGTGCGCGATCTCCAGTGTGGGCGCAGGAATCTATCACCTGGCGGCGCCCGATTGCCGGGGGGATGCTCGCCTGCTATACTCAGGGGGACCTGTTCACTTTCCGCGTTCTTCCAGCGATGTGAGGAGCCTCTCATGGCAGCGCAAAAGACCCTGCATTTGCCGCATGACCGCTATTTTGACCCCGACCCGGCGCAAAAACGCATCGCGCTTGAACTCTACGAGCGCATCGCCGGGCTGCCGTTGATCTGCCCGCATGGGCATGTGGACCCGCGCCTCTTTGCCGACCCCGACTATGACTTCGGCGCGATGGCACGCCGGTTGAACAAGACCACCGCAAGATCTGGCAGACCTTTGCCGACCACTACTATCTCTTCCGCGGCACGCCGACCGGGATGTGGCTGGCGCACGAACTGGCCGATGTCTTTGGCGTGCAAGAGAAGCTGACTTCGGCGTCGGCGCAGCGCATCTATGACCAGATCGCGGCCAAGCTGGCGACGCCGGAGTTTCGCCCGCGCGCGCTCTATGCGCGCTTCAATATCGAGGTGTTGTGTACCACCGACGCGGCGACATCGCCCTTGGCGCATCACCAGGCCATCCGCGACTCCGGGTGGGGTGGGCGCATCCTGCCGACCTTCCGGCCCGACGCCTTGGTCAACGTGGACGCACCCGGCTGGCGGCAGGAGCTTGACCGGCTGAGCGAGGTTTCGGGGATCGATGTGGGCGATTACCGTAGCTATATCCATGCGCTGGAGCAGCGCCGCGCCTTTTTCAAACAGATGGGCGCAACGGCCACCGATCACGGCGTCGCCAGCCCCTATACACAGGAGTTGACGGACGCCGAGGCGGAGGCGATCTTTGCGCGGGCATGGCGCGGCGCGGCGAGCGCCGACGACGCGCGGCGTTTTGTGGGCCACATGCTGATGGAGATGGCGCGCATGAGCGTGGAGGACGGGCTGGTGATGCAGGTGCATCCGGGGTCCTTCCGCAACCACAACCCTGCCTTGTTTGCGCGCTTTGGCAGCGATATGGGCGCGGATATCCCCACCGCCACCGAGTATACCCGCAACCTGCATCCGCTGCTGGCGAAGTATGGCAACGCCGCGGGCTTCACGCTGATCCTGTTTACGCTGGACGAGACGACCTTTAGCCGCGAGCTGGCGCCCTTGGCGGGTCATTATCCGGCGGTCAAGCTGGGGCCGCCCTGGTGGTTCTTCGACAGTTGGAACGGGATGATGCGCTTCCGCAAGGCGGTGAGCGAGACGGCGGGGCTGTACAACACGGTAGGGTTCAACGACGACACGCGCGCCTATCCGTCGATCCCGGCGCGGCATGATCTGGCGCGGCGCGTCGACGCCAACTGGCTGGCAAACCTGGTCGTGCGCAGCGTGATCGATCTGGAAGACGCGCATGAGATGGCGCACGCCGCGGCCTATGCGCTGGCGCAACAGGCCTATCGGCTGAGCTAGACTGCGGCAGGTCGCCCGACCGGCAGCACAGCCAAGGGCGTTTCTGCTTCGGGCAGATGGAGAACCTGGCGCATGGCATCGTCGTTCAACGCGCCGATGAGCACCGTGCCCGGCCCGAGCGCGACGCTGCCGGCCTCCATTTTACTCCTCGACCAGAATGGCCCCGGCGGCTTGGGGATCGAAGCCGGCGGGCCACTGCGTTTGGCTGTTGTAGGTGCTGCCGCGCAGGTCGGCTTCGGAGAGGTTGGCGCTGCCCAGGATGACGCCAAACGACGCGGTTTGGCGCAGGTGACGCAGGTGGCGCAGGTCGGCTTCACCCAAATCAGCCTCGCGCAGGTCGGCCCGGCGCAGGTCGGCTTCGAACAAGTTGGCCTTATAGAGGTTGGCCCCGCGCAGGTTGGCCCGGCGCAGGTTGGCCCCGGCCAGCGAGACGATGGTGTTTTCTGTGTTGATGAGACCCGACTCGTGGAGAAAGCGCAGCACCGTCCCTTTGCGCTCTCCTTTCACCCTGCGCAGCACGGTGAGCGTCCAGGCGCGGGCGACCACTCGCACTTCGGCGTCTGGGGTGGAGTTGCGCAAACCCTGGTCGATCAGCAGGCCGGACATCTGCTCCAGATAGGCTTGCAGGGCAGCTTCCTGGGCCTGGGCGTCGGCGAGCGCTTCTGCGCTCGGCCTGGCTGAACCAGAGGCCGCCCGCCGCCAAGACCAGCGGGATCAAGAGCAATTCCAGCCAGTCCCAGATCGTCTTTTGACGCTCGAGCAACTGCTCGGCTGTGAGCGGGGTGGTGAAGCGGCTGTAGCCCGTCCAGTGGAAGGTCAAGTCGCTCCAGATGCCGATCACGATCAGGGCGGCTGCTAGGACAAATAGGGCAGCCCCCAAGCCTTTTGTGCGACGCATCGGCCCTCGCTTTTCCCATTCCCAAGTGGCTTGACCTACCATGCCGGAAGATGCCGGCAGGCGACCGGCGCAAGAAGCGCATGGGCAGAATCGGCCAGACGTCCTGTGCCTACTCTATCACAACTTTGCCTGGGAGTGGAGGGGCGCGGCGGCAGCGCGGGCGCGACGTGATCGCGCTGCACCCCATGCCGGCTGCGTCGTGGACAGGTCGACCGCAGGAAGCTTGTTTGCACCCCATTGGT
>QEUY01000195.1 GCA_003577365.1 Chloroflexota bacterium
GTGCTGGCCGTCTGGCGCGGCGGCGACGGCGCGCTCTGGCTGGGGACGGCCAACGGCCTGGCCCGCTACCGGGCGCGCCCGGTGAACGGCCTCACCTATGAGACGATCCTCGAAGCCTTCCCCGACCTGACCGTCGGGCCGGTCACGGCGGTGCGCCCCGACGGCCGCGGCCTGGTCTGGCTTGCCACAGAGCGCGGGCTGCTGCGTTTCGACGGCCGCCAGCTCTGGCAGCACCGCCAAGAGAGCGGCTGGGTGCAGTTGGGCCACGCCGATCTGGTGTACCCGTCGCAGGGCAGACCCAAGGCGCGCGGCGCATGGCGTTTCGACCGCGCCGCCGCGGCCTGGCTTCAGTTCGACACCAGCCAGTTTAGTTTTGACCCTGCCGCCCCCTTGCGCACCAGCGCCGAGCCGGCGGTCAGCGGCTTCACCTGGACCGATGGCCTGCTGGCCGACACCGGCACATGGGATGGCGCGACCTTTACTGTGGCCGCGGCCGTGGATGCGGCGATGTTGCAGACGCGCGTCAAGCCGGACAAGCTGCGCATTGTGCCTGGCGGCATCCCCTCCCTGCCGCGGCCTGCGCCCGGTCTCTCCGCCTGGCGCTATCTGGCGCGCGAACCGGACGACGGCAGCGGCCTGCCCACCCCGCCGGCGTGGACGACCGAAGCGCGCCTGCTGCCCCCGCCCGATGTGGACGAGGCCGTGGCCGGCCGTTTTGAGGAGCTGATCCCTCCGCCCGACAGCCGCTATGACGCCGCCGTCTTTGCCTATCCGCCTGTGGCGCGGGTCTGGTTTGAACTTCAGGAGCAAGGCGCGCTGGCCGTGCTGGCGCGGCTCAAACGCCGCGCTCCGGATGAATCGATCGACCCGGCGATCGTCGAACGGGTCTGGCAGGGGATCCAGCAAGTCCGGCCTGCGGGGGTGCGCGTTGCGCTGGCAGTGGACGAGGAAATTGTGAAGACCCCATGAATGCTCGATCTCGCAAGGTTCACCGTAGGGTGCGGCCCGCTGTGGCCGCCCGCACCGCCCGGACAGGCACGGGGGCCTGTCCCTACCATGGGCGACGAAGCAATGAAGTATATCGACTGCGATATACCAACCGAGATAACGACTGAGACCGTTGAGATGAGGTGAACGATGGGTGAACTGGTAGATACACTGGGCAAAAAGAACCCAGGCGAATTGATCCTGGCGTCGAACTGGAATGACCTGGTCGCCGCCGTCGAGGCGATCCAGGTCGAACTGGCGCAGCAGATCGCCGACCTGGGCAACGAACTGCGCGCCGGGCTGACCCAAGTGCAGGCCGACGTTGCTACGCTCCAGGCCACGGTGTCCGGGCTGGAGGCGACGGTCGCGGTCGTGCGCCAGCAGCATCGCGTCAACCTGAGCACAGAGCGCGTCAACTATGCCCTGGGCGAGATCGCCACCCTCACCGCTCAGGTGACCGATTTCGAGGGCAACCCGCTCAACCTGGCCGACGAGGCCAGCCGTCCCTGGGTCGATTTTGTGACCGCCTGGGGCCAACTCAAACCCGCCTCCGGCTTTGTAGGCATCACCGGCGAGCAGGGCCGTTCGGTGGCGGTGCGCGTCAACGCCCAAGGCATTGCCCAAGCCACGCTGCGTACCGAGATTATCGTAGACTTCTCCGATGAAGACGAGTTCTCGGTAGCGGATGCGCTCACCGCCGTGGTCCCCAACACCAATATTTCTTTTGCCCAATTGGTGCTCCAGGCCAATACGCCGGTGCAGGCGCAGGCCAGCGGCGCGTTTGCGCTGATGTCGCAAGAGTATGATGTGACAGGCGACACCGCCTTTAAACGTTTCGCCGACGGCTATTACAAGACCAGCCCCAACATCTTTGTCAAGCCGGTCACGGGCCGCTGGCGTGAATATCACGCTACAGTGCTGGTGATGAGCCGCAACGACAACGACCCTACCACGCCCGACCAGGGCCGCGGGGCCAGCTCGATCCAAGTGACCTTCCGCGACTGGATCGGCCCCTGGTTCGAGTTGGACTATTTGGATACTGGAAATGTCTTTGTCGGCGAATACATCAACCGCTTTAAGACGCGCGTCAACCCGAATAAGTATGGCGAGTCGCTGGTCGGCATCTATGACGAGGTGCAGGAGATCGCCGGCGGCAAGGGGATCATCGGCCAGTTGCGCGAGTACCGCGCTGCCAACCAGGCGCTCAACCAGCTTGACCTGGACAACCCGCCCGCCTTTCTCAACGATTTGATCAAAGACAGCCAGAGCTTTGTCAACGTGCAGCAGACCTTGCTCTATGCCCAGGCCAACACGCCCGGGCTGGCAGGCGGCGCGACGCTGCTCTCCGGCGTGGCGGGCGCGGCTGCGCAGAGCGAAGGCAATCTGGGCGATATCCAAGCGGATGTCGACACGCTCACCGGGCAGATCGACGGCATCCGCGCCACGGCGGAGGGGATTGTGGCGCAGGCCGAAACGCGTGTGGGCAAGCTCGTCGCCGACGCTCAGGCCGCCTTCAACCAGCAGTTTACCGGCCTCGACACGCGCATGGGCGGTCTCGCCGGCCAACTCGACAGCCTGGCGAATAACTTCACTACGCTTAACCAACGCTATGCCAGCGAAGTGCCGGCCATCGGCAAACAGTTCGACGAGTTGAAGCTCCAGATCGGCGAGGTTGAACAGAATATCACTAGCAACATCGGCAGCCAGTTGATCGATCTGCAAAAGAATGTCGGCCAGCTCCAGGGGCGCATTGGCACGGTGGAGGGCCGCTTCGACCTGGTCGACAGCGCCGTCTTGGGCGAAAACGGCCAGTTCCAGCGTCTCCAGCGTTCGCTGGAGACGCTGCAAGGCCAGGTCAACTCCTTCCAGATCGAAGGTGTGCAGCCCTCGCGCATCGCCAGCGGGCTGCTCAAGGTCGACAATTTTGAAGACCGTTTCAGCGTACTGAGCGAACGGCTTGCCCGGCTGGAAGGCGGCGGCTGACCCGCCCAGGGGGACCCGGTATGACCGAGATGAGCAGTGAGCTATCCCTGCGCCAGGAGATCGCCGGTCTGCGCGCCGCCGTCGAGCGGCTGGAGGCAGCGGCGCGGCCCCAGGTACGGCTGCACCTGCGGGTCGACGCGCCCGCCGCGCGCATCTTTTTGGGCCAGCCTGTGGCGATCCTGGGGCGCGGCCGGCAGTCCGGCGACCAGGCGCCTGCCGCCGACCTGCCCATCACCTGGATCACCAGTTGGGGCACGCTGCGCGGGGTGGGCGAGGGCTATGCCGGCCAGATCGGCGCATCGGTCATCACGCCGACCAGCTTGGACGGTATGGCGCGCGTCACGCTGCTGCCCCCCGGCGCCGATCTGCTCGACGTGGCGCAGCAGAGCGCGCTGCGCACTGCGCTCGACCGGCTTGACCCGAACGCCGCCACCCCCGCCGACCTGCAAACGCAACTCAGCGCCTTGATGGAGGACTACCGCTGGGAGGCGAACCTGCTCCTGCGCCAGGCCGTCGACCTCCTCTATCGCGCCAATGGCGCGCCGCCGCTCGACGCTGTCCGCCCCGAAGATGCGCTGGCTGCCTGGCGGCAGGTCAATGCCACGGTGGTCGCCATTGCCGGCAGTGCCGAACCTATCGCCCCTCTATTAACCGGCGGCGCGCCGATCGCCGCGGCGCTGGCGACGGTGCGTGTACTCGACTGGCTGCCGCCCTGGCTGCAGCTCTATATCCAGCAGACGCAGACCGATGCGACGCTGCCGCGCGATCTCGAACGCACACGCCGTCGCGCCGCCGACCCGCACGCCCTGATCGACGGCGTCTATCGAGAGATCAACCAGTACGTCAACCGCCAACTGGGGCAGATCGGCCAGAAGGTGGGGCAGCGCGCCGCTGAGACGGCCTTGCGTACCTTTGTGCATGAAGGGCTGGCTGAGCTTCCCGCTGCCGCCCGTGCCGATCTCTTTCCCACACTGCGTACGGCCTCCGAGACGGTCGCCACGGCTGGGGTGCATGTGCTGGGCGCGCTCAGCCAGGGCCGCGCCGACCTGCGCCAAGAGGTCGACGCCCAGGTCAAGACGGTGGACAGCCGGTTGGGCGGGCGCATCGGCAGCGTCGAGCAGGCGCTCACCGGCAAGGTGGACACAAGCGACTTTCAGGGTTTTCGCAGCGAAATCGGCGCGTCGTTGAGCGCGCTCGACAGCCAGACCCAGACCCTGGCGACGCAGTTTTCGGCGGCCAGCGCCCTATCCACCACCCTGCAGGGGCAGTTGGCCGCGCTCCAGTCGTCGTTCGGCCAGTTGACCACCAACGTGGGCACGCTGCAAGCTTCGCTCGGCCAGTTATCCGGCTCGCTGACGGATGCCGTCGCCGGCCTGACTCAGCAGTTGGCGGGCCGCGCCACGGCCAGCGATCTGGCCTCGCTCCAAACGACATTGCAGGCTGCGTTCGACGCCGCCCTGCAGCAGAAGGCCGACCTCCAGGCAGTTGACACGCTGCGCGCCGACCTGACTAACCAACTGTCCACGCGCCTCAGCGCCGGCGACCTGGCCGCCTTCCAGGCAACCTTCCAAGCCGGCGTCGACGCGGCCCTGGCGCTCAAGGCCGACAGCCAAGCCGTGGACACGCTGCGCGGCGATCTATCCGCCCAGTTGGAGGCGCGCCTCACGGTGGATGCGTTCAAGAGCTTCCAGCAGGCCAACGATGCGGCGCTGGCCAAGAAAGCCAACGCGGCCAGCATTGCCGGCCTCCGCAATGAACTGGCAGCCCAGATCGCGGGCAAGGCCGACCAAGCTGCGCTCGATGCGCTCCGGCAGGATGCCGATAGCCGCTTCGCCCAACTGGTCGCCAATGCGAACCAGATCGCGGCCCAGATCACCGACATGAACCGCTCGCTGGCGGACATCAACGACCGCTTCGGCGGGCTGCGCCATGAATTCGCCGCCCAGTTGGACGCCAATCAACAGGCGCTGGCCCAGGCGCTCGCCACGGTGACACAGCTGCAGGACTCTGTCAGTGCTCTCAACACCGACTTCACCACGCGCCTCGGCGGGCTGGAAGCGCGGACGCAAGACGTTACCGGCTCTCTGACCGATCTTCAGAAGACCTTGAGCGGGCTAAATCGCGATTTCACCCGGCTCAACAAGAACATCATCGACGCAGGGCTGCTGCGCCCGCCGCCCTGAGCGCGGTCTGCCCGTCACGCCGTCATGCGCCGTATTCACGCGTCTGAAATCTACCTGCCATGCCTGTATCACCAAACGCCGCGCCGCCTTTGATCCTCGGCCCCGACCAGCAGGTTCCCGGCGCGCCGGTCGAACTCTATCGCCAGACGATCCCGTTTGTGTTGCAGACCGCGGGCATCGCCGAAGAGATCGAAGTCGACGCCGCGTCTGCGCTGGCGGGCCAGTTCCTCGCGCATGTCTTTGACGTGCGGCCCTTGTCCAGCACCAGCCTGCAAGCGCAGGGCGACAAGACGGTGTTGGTCACGCTGCTTGCGCCGCGCCGGATACGCAAGGTGAAGACGTCTGCGGGGGCGCAGATCGGGCTGCACCGCGTCGACGTGGACAAGGTGGTGGAGGAGGCCACGGTCACGCTTGCCAATAACAGCGCGGTCACCCCCACCTTTGCCGACGCCCGTTTTGCCCTCCGCCGGAGCGACGGCGGCAACCTGTCGCCAGCGCAGGTCGACCTGCTCGAAGTCACCAGCTTTCCGTCCAGCCCGCGCCTCGGCGTCACGCTGAGCGGCATAACCCCTGCGCCGGAGCCGGTCTACTTCTGGCAGGGCAGCGGCGAGATCGGGCAGGGGGGCGAGCCGGCGGACGGTCAGATCGCCGGCGGCGCGGCGCTGGCGGACGCGCTGGCGCGCTTGCTCAACCGCCACCTGGCCGCGCTGCGCGACGCGGGCCAGCCCATCCCCGCCCAGGTCGAGGCGGCGCTGCTGGTCGAATCTAGCGCGCCGTGCCGCTTTCAGTTACAGACACTGACGCTTGTCTATCGGGTGGTCACCGCGTCTTGGCTGGGACTGGTGGGCGCAGCGGCTCAGGAGAAGCAAGTGCTGCGCTTTTCCGACCAGCATTTGGACAGCGCCACGCTCTCTGTGGCTCTTCCCGCGGCGGCCTCTCTCCAGAGCGCGGCGCTGCGTGCCGTCATCAGCCGCGCCGCGCCGCCGTCGACCGCGGGCCAGGCCAATGGTACGGGCGATATCTTCCCGCCGCCGGCCCAGACGGCCGGCTTCTATGTGGATCACCGCGCCGTTGCCCTGGCCGTGACCCCGCCCGCGGCGCTGACGGCCAGCGGTGTGGCCGTGGCGGTGCTGCCGCTGTCGCCCGATCTGGCGCTGCAGCTGGCCCTGCACGCCGATGCCGCGGGCGCGCCCGCCGGTGTTGAACTCGCCACGGTGACCGTCGGCGGCGAACCCGCAGGCCAAGCGCGCTGGGTCACAGCCCAACTGCCCGCGCGGCTGCCCCTGAGCCGCCAACGCGTCTGGTTGGTGCTGCGCGCCCAGACCGGCGCGTGCATCTGGCTGGCGACCGGCGACACCACCCCGGAAGATGTAGCCATCAGCCGCCAGGACGAGGCGCGCGGCCTGTGGCTGTCCCAGCCGCGCGGCGTGCTGCCCGGTCTGGCCTATCGCCTGCTCAGCCCCGCGCTCGCCGGCCCGCCCGACCTGTCGACCCCTGCCGCACAGCCCAGCCTCAGTGTGTCGCTCGCCGGAACCCCGCTGGTGGCGGGTATCGAGGGCGATACCCACACCTTCGATCTGATGCCCGCGTTGGCTGCCTATCTGCAGAGCGGCCCCGCACCCGATCTTGCAGGTCTGGTGTACGCGCCGTTGGCCTTCCGGGCGTTTGGGCTGCGCCAGGCCACAGTCTATCCGCCGCGGTTGGCGTTCTCCCTCTAGCCCAGGCCCTTCCACTGCAACCCGCGGGTCAATCGCACGTAATGTCCGTTATAATAGCCCTATGCAGA